>LGEU01000130.1 GCA_001507955.1 Methanobacteriaceae archaeon 41_258
AAAAGATACTAGAGAAACTTAAAGAATTAAATAGGGAGCATAACGTCACTATAGTGTTAGTGACTCATGATCCCCGGGTTGCCTCAATGGCATCAAGGATCATAAAAATTCTTGATGGGAAAATAGTAGGAGGATAAAAAAATGGTAGAGTTGAATGTTGCTTGGTGCATAACCAGGGGCTGGAGACAAAATCATAGAAACTTATGAGGTTATGAAGGATATCAAGAATATCTATGATGACAAGGCTGTGATAAAAGTTTTCATTTCTAAGTCTGGAGACCAAGTAGCTAAGTATTATGGGATCTACCATGATCTTGAAACAAATTTTGACCAGAAATGGGTTGAAATCAGCGCTAATTCACCATTCCTTGCAGGTCAAGTGCAGTTGGGTAAATATGATTTTCTTCTTATAGCCCCTTGCACATCGAATAGTGTTGCTAAGATATCACTCAGGATAGCTGACACTCTCATCACAAACGCGGCTATAATGGCGCAAAAGGCGGGTGTGCCAGTATACATCATGCCAACAGATTTTGAAGAGGGTTTAACAGAGATTACCTAATGGGAAGATATTAACACTTGAAATAAGAAAAGAGGATGTTGAACACGTTAAGAGATTATCTAAAATGAAGAACACCCATGTGTTCAAGGATCCTGAGTATATTTATAAGATATTTGAAAAGTTAACCATGGAATAATATTATTCAACGAGTTCTTGTATAGTGGCCTCGTAGGTGTAGATGGTTTCATCACCTTCTTTTATGGTATCAAATGAGCCCGTGCCCCTGAAGTAGGCTTTTATTTCACCAGCGTCCATGATATTAATTGTTAGAGGTTCCATGTCTGCAAGTGAATCGAAGAATCCTATTATCTCTTCTATCTCGCTTTTTTCCGGGCTTTTGAATTTTATGGATAATGTGCCTCTCTGTCTTTCCATAATCCTAATCATATCTTGGTTGACTTCAAGTTCTTTAGTGTTCGCAGTAAAAACTACCTTTTCCATAATCTCACCCTTGATATTATATTTTTTAACAGATTTAATCTTTGTGGTAGGACCACTATTAGAAGTAGGATCCCGTTCATTAAAATTGAATAAAATAGTTGATCCATGGTTGCTGGAATCGAAAAGTTGGTGAAAAGTGATGGTAAAGGTTCATAAAATGATGAGGTCCCGTCATTTACTATGAGTGCGCAGAACATGTTATTGGCGGTGTGGATGCCAATAGCTGTTTCAACACCATCCTCTAATATTGTGATAACCGCCATCACCAATGCGAAGATGAATGTGTCAATGAAAATGTTAAAGTTGCCCACAAGTGTCAGCTGGTTCCCCCAGTGCCCAATTGCGAATATTATAGAAGATAATATAATAGCTAACGGGGATTTCTTCACACACAAATTCAAGGCTTGTAAGATATACCCCCTAAAGAAGATCTCCTCAAAGCCGGCTTGAAAGAAAATAGTTAAACTTATGATAAAAAGGAAAGGATAAGCCACGGCATCGAAAGTGAATTCAATGTTAGGATCTGGTAAACTGAAAACGAGGGATAACAAGAGCATTGCAAACCATACAACAAAACCCTTAAAGATCCTATACCATTGTATGTGCTCATGAGCAGTTAAAACACTCTTAAAATTCCTCCCATGGATTAAAACCACACAAAAGAACAATAATAGTATTAGGAATGCGCTCACAATATTATAAGAGAGAATATCCAAAAATCCTTGGAGGAATCTTCCTATTGGAAGATGCAAACTTGTAAGATTAAATATTAAGCCCGTGATGTCGAATAGGACGTAAATTGATAATAAACCTATGATCGTGCCTACTGAAATGCCAGGATTCGTCAATATGATGGTGAGTAAGTATCTCCACCAGTTATTTTTCCCATCCCTTGCAAGTTGCAAAAATCTCATAAACTCATATCAAGGACTTGCTAATAAAAAAAATTTTGTTAATAGGGGGGGCCTCAGTTGCCTTAAAATTTGTATCCGATTTTCCTTAGAAATTGTTTTCTTTGGATTATGTCTTCTTCTTTTTCTATTTTACGTGGACTTTCACCATCTATTACCCCTATTATCCCCCTGCCCTGTTGTGTTTCGATTAGGAGGATCTGTACTGGGTTGGCTGTTGCGCAGAAGATGTTAACAACTTCTGGAACATCTTTTATGCGTTGGAGCACATTTATTGGGAAAGCATTCTTTAAAAGTATCAAGAATGAATGCCCAGCCGCTATATCGAGCATTTTGTCGGCTGCAAGTTCCTCCAATTCTTCATCATTGCCCGCATGTCTTACGAGACAATCCCCTGAAGCCTCTGCAAATGCAATCCCAAACTTTGCATGTGGCACCGTATTCACTATAGCTTCATAGAGATCCTCAACAGTCTTTATAAAATGGCTCTGGCCAAGGATGAAATTTATATCTTCTTCAAATTCAAGTTCCACAACTTTTATCTCCATCTGGATTATCCTCCCAAAAAAACTTCCTAATGACAAATTATGTGAGGATGGCTAAAATAAATATTATCCCCTAAAATATCAAATTAAGTTTAAATTATTTAAAGTAAACTTTAAATATTATGTGAGGACAACCTAACAAAAGGGAGGTGAAAAAGAACCATGAAAAAATTAACCTTAATAATCTCAATCTTCATCGCCATCGCCACGATAAACACAGTATCAGCCGCCGAAGTTAATGGCCAAATCAAAGAAATCTACAACGAAACAAGCGGAACCTACACCAGCCTCGACAATGCCATACCAATCAAAAATGCAACCATAAGAATAAAATACAATGAAACGATCATAAATGAGACAAAAACAAACGAAAACGGCCAATATACCATCGGATTCACCCCCATGATAAACCCAATAGAATTAGAAATATCCTATTCTACATACAAGAAGGCCACCTACACCATCAATGGAACCTGCACAATAAACCATACATTCATGCCAGATATCGCAATCATAAGCTCCGCGCCAGAAAAAGCAAAAATACTCACATCATTGAATAACAGACGCATAATATACCATGACATGTGGAACCCCAACTCCCAAGCCAACGACTGGATACTCCAATATGTAAACTTCGCATACATTGACATGGCCATGCCAGGCACCGGTTATGGAGACTCATGGTACCCCCACCTTCTCAAAAGCCCAGCAAACAAAAATTACATGATAGCAGCAGCATTTGGCTACCCCACAGACACAGACACTGACCCTTATGGTGGCGACGGACTACACCTACTCAAAGGACACAACACCAATGACACACCAGATACCATAGAAAACACTTACATAGCCAGTTACTGGGCCCTAGCTTCAGGAACAGCCACCAGAGAAAACCTAGAAAACATGATAAAATACATCTACTACCTCCTCAATGAAACAGATTATAACCCTGTTGAACAAGGTGAAGGGCCAATAATGTCCAACCCAGACTGGGGCTTATATCATCCAGACTATGGTGTGGCGAGCATAATCCCCACAAGAGACCAGATAAAAAATTGGATAGAAACAAACCC
>LGEU01000131.1 GCA_001507955.1 Methanobacteriaceae archaeon 41_258
CACCTACACACAACCAGGAACCTACACAGTAACACTCACCGTACAAGGACCAGGAGGAGAAAACACACTAACAAAAGAAAACTACATAACAGTAGCGAAAGTCATGAACCTAAACACTAATGAAACATTTGATAGGATCCAAGATGCTATAGACGATGATAATACAGTAGCTGGACATACAATACTTGTAGGCGAGGGCAACTACAGCGAAAACATAAGCCTAACAAAGTCTCTAATATTAAAAGCCAATGGTCTCGTGACCATCATCGCAAACAACACAGGAAGCAATGTTATCGAGGTAAAGGCGAATGACACACAGATCGAAGGCTTCGTACTTACTGGAGCTACTGGTAGCGGTGCTGCAGGCATACTAGTCGATGGATATGACAGATGCACTCTAATCAATAATACTGTCATTGGCAACTACTATGGAATCAGACTCATAAATGCAGAAGCTTGCACGCTCCGTAACAACAGTCTATGGAATAACACGCGCAACTTCGGAGTCTTCGAAAAATTTGCTGAAGATATCGACACAGGAAACACAATCAACAGAAAACCAATATACTACTTGATGAACGTCCAGAACTTAACTTTCACTGAAGATGCAGGGTTCATCGGCCTGTTAAACGCAACAAATGTCACAATAAAAGGCATCAGCATCTCAAATTCACAACAAGGCATACTTCTAGTTAACGCAACAAACTGCCGCATCGAAAACATGACCTTAACCCAAAACAGGTTCGGCGCATACCTCTACAACTGTAGTAATATAACAATCAAGGACAACACGATCACAGACATTGACAGTGTACCTATACTATTCCGCCAGCCAACCGCCACCAACACAATAGAAAACAACACAATAAGGAACTTCACATACTATGGCATATACTTCCCTGCTGCAAATCAGAATAGCATAATAAGAAATAATACTATCACAGACGCTACAAGTGGATGGGGAATGGGAATCTACCTAGCGGATCAGAACACTGGCAACATTACAATAGAATATAATAACATCACCAATTGCCCCTATGCTGGTATATATGGCTATGGAGAGAACAGTACGATCCGATACAACAACGTACAAGGCGGAGAATATGGGATAAGCCTATACACCATTTACGGCAACAACACGATAATATACAACAACGTACAAGGCGGATTAATCACACATGGTGCGAACAACACAGTAATAGGTAACACAGTAACCCCAGGTACAACTAGATCGGTGCTCGCAATATATGGTAATAATAACTTCGTATCATATAACACAGTATATGTTGGGGATAAAAGTGGAATTCGCGTCGAAAGCGGCGGAAACAATACAATAATAGCCAACACAGCAATAGGAACAAGCAAACAAGGACAAGGTATCGTGCCGCTAAATGGTGACACAGTACAAGGCAACATAGTAACAAACTGCAACTATGGAATATGGCCATTCAACGCCCAAAACTGCACAATAACAGGGAACAATGTCACAGGATGCAACTACGGAATCTACATAACCGGTGGAAGTAACCATAGCATCATAGGTAACATCATCAAAGAAAACACAAAAGGTATCAGACTAACAGGAACCGGAACCGGGGCCAGTATAGGAAACATAGTATACAACAATTACTTCATAAACAATACAAACCAGACAGAAGGAGACCCAACTAACAACTACTGGAATACAACAGAAGCTGGTAATTATTGGTCAAATTATACGGGAGATGACGTTGACGGAGATGGGCTTGGGGACGTACCATACCAGGAAGACCAAAAACCGCTCATAGCAGATCTACTAGTCGAAAACATCACAGTAATAAATAATAATGTACAAGTAAGGGTTAAGAACAATGGTAAAGCGGACATCACAAAAATAGACCCGAATGCAACATTCCCAGTGAATATAACGTGTGACAGTCAGGAATTTACTCATGAGATCCCGGCGTTGCAACCGGGGGAATCAAGGACGATCACACAAAACTTGACGCTTGGAGATTATACAATCATCGCAAACATAACATACACAGATATGCACTATCTCGGAAATACGAATATAAGGGATGCTAACATTAACAACAACATAGCAAACATTACTGTATCATTACAGAGAGATCTTAGGGTCGCTGACATCACATATAATCCAAGTAATAGGGTTGGACACCGTGAACTATTCGCAAATGAACCCAACACGATCCAGGTAGCAGTAATCAACGATGGAAACCTTGAAAGTGGCCAATTCAAAGTAAGACTTGTAATAGGGGACTATAATAGTACGCAAACTCTTGAAGGATTAGCTGCAGGTGCAACCGCCAATGTAACATTTGATGGTTTCACACCAACACTAGCAGGGCCCATAACCATCAACGTCATAGTGGACACTGATAATGAAGTTGAGGAAACTAACGAAACTAACAATATTTATGAGACAAGTGCCACCATCTACTACAACGGATACAAGGGCAAAAGATACACAGGAGGAAACGACATAAACACAGCACTATTCCTAGAAGGTAAACTTGGCCTACTCTACTCCCATGGTAATTCAACATATCGCGGATCAGGATCAGCGAACTGGCAGAACCCATACATTGTCACATGGACCCCCACAGACCTACCAATACCCGAAGGAGCCACAATAAAAGAGGCTAGATTATACCAACCATACACATGGAACGAAGTAGGTGGAATCCCAGACTTCATCGCAACATTCAACAATGCAACTATAAATCCATTGGCACACTACAACGACACTAAAGGCTACGGAACATACAATTACCCAAGCGGACTACTAGTATACAATGTAACAAGCCTATTCAGAGCAGGTGAAAACAACACACTGACCCTGACAGCAGGTGCTAACACAACAACAGCACTCTACGGCTCATACCTCATAATAATCTACGAACACGAAAACGAAACCGTCAAGAAAATCTGGATAAACGAAGAAACAGACATGCTCTACAGCAAAACAGACTACGGAGTGAACGATACCGAGGCAACAGCCTACGCAAACTTCAACAACATAAACACAAACATGCTAAAAACAGCCAACCTAATAGTCATAACAGCCTCAGCAAACGAAGCCGACAAAAGCAAATTCTACTTCAACAACCAAGAATACACAGGATTCTGGCAAGACTACCTAACAGAACCACAAATAGGATTCAGCACCTACCAAATAGAAGAAACCCTACAAAACGGGACAAACACAGCAAAAATACAAAGCACCGGAGACAACATGGTAGCACTGGAAAACATCCTAATACTAGAATATGAACCACCAACAGCCAACTTCACAGCCAATACAACTGAAGGAATCGCACCATTAACAGTTCAGTTCACTGACTTGTCAACCGGAGCTACAGAATGGTACTGGGACTTCAACAATGACACTATAATAGATAGCAGG
>LGEU01000132.1 GCA_001507955.1 Methanobacteriaceae archaeon 41_258
ATGTTGTCTCTTGGCCTGTTTATCGCGACATATTATCTTTTCCCTGATAAAATGCCAGGATTAAAAGGGAATTACCTTAGCACGCGACGTGAAGTTTTGAGGGCGATTATTGTCGGCATAATACTCCTCATAATCACAAGGATAATCTGGATAATAGTCCAGGTTAAGGTGTTCCACTGGTCATTGACAGGCCACTAGGGCATGTAAAGGGTTTTTGGATAATGTATATTATCAGAAAAGACACCCCGCGCAAAAGCCAGAAAAAACCGTCTCTCCTTGATTTACATGAAATGAGAAAAAAGAGGCCCATATTATATCCCATTCCATGCAAAAACCTTAGAAGGCGTTTTTTCTCTCTTTTTTTGGAATAATCAACAATATCACAAACATTTTATTTTTCCTTACATTAGCTATGGTAGAAAAGCCCCTCATTACATCTTTTTCTTTTTAGGCTTTGGAAAGTGGGGGGGTGTTGGTTAAACCGTCATAGGATATCATTCACTATGAAATGGCGTATGTGTGATTTTTACAGGACTGTTTTTTATGGATCGGTAATCTTTATATATGATGATTCGCCAACACAATAGTGTCGGAATAAGGTTTCCGGTTTCCGATAAATTTGGTGGAGGAAAAATAATATGAACGCAACAATAAACCCTGGCGACACCGCTTGGATGCTAATATCAACAGCCCTGGTATTACTCATGACAGTACCCGGAGTAGCACTATTCTATGGCGGACTAACAAGAAAAGAAAACGTATTAAACACAATCTTCATGTCCTTAATAGCATTCGCACTAACAAGCATAATCTGGGTAATCTACGGCTACACACTAGCATTCGGCGGAGACGTACACGGTATAATAGGCAACATAACAAACCTCTTCATGAACAATATCAACATTAATGACCCTGCAACATTAGCACCAACAATACCAACCCTAATATACATAGGATTCCAGTTAACATTCGCAGCCATCACCATAGCTCTGATATCAGGTGCAATAGTAGAAAGGATGAAGTTCTCAGCATGGACAGCATTCGTCATACTCTGGGTAAGTTTAGTATATGTACCAGTGGCACATTGGGTATGGGGCGGCGGCTTCCTTAACCAGCTTGGCGCCCTAGACTTCGCAGGCGGCACAGTAGTACACATAAACTCTGGCATAGCAGCATTAGCTCTCGTATACTTGCTCGGTAAAAGAAAAGACACAAAACTCTTACCACACAATCTTGGATACTCAGTGATAGGCGCATCACTCTTATGGTTCGGTTGGTTCGGTTTTAACGCCGGCTCGGCCCTCACAGCAGGGGGACTTGCAGCATCAGCATTCCTCGCGACGAATACCGCAACAGCAGCCGCTATGATATCATGGATAATCCTAGATTGCATTAAAACAGGCAAACCCACACTACTAGGCGCGATATCCGGTGCAATAGCAGGTCTAGTGGCCATAACACCAGCAGCAGGTTATGTGACAATACCAGCAGCCATAATAATAGGTTTGATCACCAGCATATTCTCATACTTTGCAGTATCCAACTTAAAAGCAAAACTTGGATACGATGACGCACTAGACGTGTTCGGCATACATGGAGTCTCAGGCCTTTGGGGTTCAATAGCAACAGGCCTATTCGCAGCCCCATTCATAAATGAACTCGGAAAGGGCCTATTCTATGGCAACCCCGGACAATTACTAATACAAGTACTATCAGTGGTAGTTGTGATGGCCTATTCATCCACAGTAACACTAATCATAGGTAAAATACTGGATGTGACAATTGGACTACGAGTATCAGAAAAAGAAGAAATAGAAGGACTTGACACAAACTTACATGAAGAAACAGGATACAGACTATAAAATGGGGGGAAACCAAAATTGAAAGCTATAACCGCAATAATAAGACCTGAAAAACTTGAAACAGTTAAAAATAACCTCTCTAAAGTAGGATGTTATGGTATGACCGTCACCGAAGTAAAAGGACGCGGCAGACAACTTGGAATAAGAGAAAGCTACCGCGGAAAAGAATATCATATCGACTTATTACCAAAAACACGCCTTGACATAATAGTAAATGACGATAAACTCGAAGAAGTCGTGGACACGATAGTGAAAAGCGCCCAAACAGGGGATATCGGCGATGGAAAAATCTTCATACTACCAGTAGAAGACGTGGTAAGGATAAGAACAGGAGAAAGAGGAGAAAAAGCCGTTTAAACAACCCCCTTCATGGGGGATTATATTTTTTTGAGGAATACCATGGGCCGTTCCATAAATAACAGAGCTCTCCATCTCCCCCAAAACTCTATGGGGGAATAGGGAGGGACAAGACCCTTGAAATGCTCAAAATCATAGACTTGAAACAGGATAGGACGTTGTTGAAAAACTGGAATATTTTAACCTACAGCCAATAAAAAAAGAGGGGGAAGATCACCCACCCAACTGCGATTTCTTTGTTTCCCAGAAAAGTAGAATATAATCGAGGGGTTTACCATCCCCTTTCTTGTAATCTTTCAGAATCTGAAAGTTTACTTATTTCGATGCCTGGCATGGCCGCTCCCAGCCCCCTTGAAACCTCTAATAGGACCTCTGGTTCATTGTAATGTGCAGTTGCATCTACTATAGCCTTTGCATAAGCTTCTGGATTCTCTGATTTGAATATCCCAGATCCTACGAACACACCATCCGCGCCTAATTGCATCATAAGAGCCGCATCTGCTGGTGTTGCAACACCACCAGCCGCAAAATTCACAACTGGCAATCTTCCAAGTTTAGCCGTCTCCTTTACTAGTCTTAGTGGGGCTTCTATTTTTCTCGCGAATTCCCAGAGTTCTTCTTCTTCCTTTTCTCTGGTTTCTCTTATTTGTCCCATTATTATCCTCATATGACGGACTGCCTCCACGATATTACCAGTGCCCGCCTCACCCTTTGTCCTGATCATAGCGGCTCCTTCATCAATTCTCCTAAGAGCCTCTCCAAGATCCCTTGCACCGCAAACAAAGGGTATCTTAAACCTTTTTTTATCAATATGGAATCTCTCATCTGCTGGGGTTAAAACTTCGCTTTCATCTATCATGTCAACGCCAAGAGCCTCAAGTATCTGGGCCTCCACAAAATGGCCTATTCTAACCTTTGCCATGACTGGGATGGTCACCGCATCCATTATCTCTTCTATTTTGTTTGGATCAGCCATCCTAGCAACCCCGCCAGAAGATCTTATATCGGCAGGGACCTTCTCAAGGGCCATCACTGCAACCGCTCCAGCCTCCTCTGCTATAATGGCCTGTTCACTATCCACTACATCCATTATAACGCCGCCCTTGGTCATCTTTGCAAAACCTTTCTTTAG
>LGEU01000133.1 GCA_001507955.1 Methanobacteriaceae archaeon 41_258
TTATATAATTCATGATAGTAGATAGATGGTGCTGTTTCCAATATGGGTAATTGGATGGGGAATCCTATCACAATAACAGTAGTGACTTCAGGGTATATCGATCTGGGATGGAACTCTTCAGGTATCCACTTAGAAAATTTGTGCGGAAGCTCCCTTGGAGGATTTTCCCACCTATCAGCTGGCGCGAAACCCACAAGGCTGATCCCAAACTCCTCACATTTTCTCAAAAATTCTCTCTTCAAAAGCTGAGAATCCATATAGGAACTTTATAACAGCCCTCCCATATAATTCCTTCTATCTGACTGGGGGTGATCTACCCCCCATGGAGATTTTTTTCAGCCCATTATATTTATCTTGTAGATTAAAAAAAGAAGATATTGGGGGTTTGATAAATTTGAACTCGGGAAAACTTGGAAGAATATTTATAATATTAATGGTAGCGCTAATAGCCTATGGATCAGCATCAGCGGTAGTATTATTCGCCGAAATTCCCAAAATAGAAGCGCCACAAATCATAAAGGAAGAAAAAATGAACATCATAAAAGACCCTACATTCCAGCCAGTATGGTTGCAAAAACGTGCAATCCCCGTAGACAATACAACAGCAATACAAAATGAGACCAACCAAACCAACAGATCAAGAGATTAATGGATTTCTATCTTTAGCTTGCACAGGATGGATACTATCTCGAGTTTTAGGGGGGGCCAATGGCGATGGTGTCAACAGTTTTCATAAACCCATTTTCACAAGAGGCAAAAGAGCTTGTAAAAGCTAGCGGAGATCTTGACAGGATCATGGAGGAGGATGCAAGGCTCCTTAATATCATAGAGTATACGAGGGGCCAGAGGCTTGATGATGATTCCAGGATACCTGGAAGCCTTTGGGAATTCGCGATTAAGAGGATTGAATGGTACTTGGAGAAAAAGGGCTATCAAAGGTATCAGCCAGGATATTACAGATTCCTCTTCAACCCACAGATAGCAGAATTTGATGTTATAACATTCTATGTGCTCGCACAAGCCATAGGGGCGAAATTCAACCCAAATTCCAGGGAAAGTCGCATATTCATGGAATCAGAGGCTGAAATAGTGAAGGAGAGGCTTTTAAGGATTGAAAGCCGAGAAAGGGAGCGTGTAATATCCAAGATCCTAAGGGAAATGTTAGATAGTGAAACACCGCACTGGACCCAACTGGAAAAACTCCTAGAAAACAGGAGGATAAAACTAACCGAGCTAATCCTCAAAGATGGTGAAGTCATCCTAGACAAATCAGCCACTGGAAGAACCCAACAAGTAATCAACGCCATAAGAGAAAAAATCATACCAGCACTTATAGTGCAAGAAACCCAAGAATACCTCTACAAGGTCCATGAAATGGCTGCGAAAATCGAACCACACCCCATACTAACAAGATTGGCTGAAAAAATCAGGGAGAGGATAAGCAGAGAGTTTTTCATCCCCAAGAAGACAGGGGCAAGGACAATAAAAGCCTCCAAACTAGATTTTGACGCATTCCCACCATGCATAAAAAATACCATAAAAGGCGTCCGTGCCGGTAACAGAAACGATGCCATAGTATTACTACTAACTGGGTTCCTATCCTATGCAAGATTATACCCTTCGGTCTTCAAAGACAGGAAACCGCATAAAGTCTCAGACTTCGACCCAACCCTCAACATAACCCTAAATGAGATATTACCAATGATATATGAAGCCGCTGACAACTGTGAACCACCATTATTCCAAGATGACCCCCAAGAAAAACTTAACATCACAGCAAAACTCGGATTCGGATTACATGAAACACCAAGCCTAGAAAATGAGGGGGAAACCAAATGGTACACTCCAATGAGCTGCGAAAAAATAAAAATACACTTACCCGTAGTATGCAAGCCCGACAGCCTATGCGAAAAAATCCAAAACCCCCTCACCTACTACAACAGGAAAAGATGGCAAAAAAAAAGAAAAAATGAGGGGGGTGATAAGGATATTCCAAGAGGCAACACCAGAAGATAGAAAAAAATATTATACGAGGGAATGGAAACCAGAAAAGATACCAGCTTTTATAAGGGAGAATATCCACCTTAGAGAATTTGGATTTGACCATACGGGCCAGGGCCCCAATGACAGGTACCGGTTCTTCCGTGATGAAAAACTCCTCAAAAAATTCTTGAGGTATAGGGCCCCATATGCTGCCTACTCTTCCGTAGCTTTATATGATAAGCCATGGAAACGTGAAGGTTGGATATCATCAGAACTAGTATTTGATGTTGACGCTAAGGACATCCCAGTAAGGCCATGCGGTTGTGATAATGTGTGTGAAGAATGTCTTGATCAGGCGAAAGAGATAGTGGCCATGATCATAGACACCCTTAGGGATGATCTTGGCCTACAGGAAATCCACGTCGTATACTCTGGTAGGGGTTATCATATACGTGTATTAGATCCCACCATACTTAGGTTAGATTCTGAGGTTCGAGGCCAGATACTGAGATATGTTATGGGCGGGGACGTCCCAAGGCTTTTATACACGGGCTTAGATGGTAGGATGCGTAGTCTGGACCATTTCATGGCCCCGTTGGGTTATCCTAGGGTTTTCACGGAGAGGAGCCGTTATATTATCTTGCATTTGAGTGGGGATGAAAAGATTGAGGATATAACGCGTCAGACAATGAATAAGATCATGGAGTATAGGGATCTTATAGAATCTGATAAGTGGGGTGAATTTAAGGGTGTTATAGGACCTAGGGTATATGATAGGTTGATTGGGTCTGTTGCGAAATTGAATCTGCAACTTGTGGATGCTAAGGTAACTGTGGATCTTAAGAGGATATTGAGGCTTCCCAGTTCATTGCACTCTAAGGTTAGTATGATCTGTACTTATGTAAAGGATCTTGAAAGTTTCGACCCTTTGGAGGATGCTGTGCCTGATTTTGTGAAGGAGGGATCCTAGGATCTCCACAGGTGCTTTCCAGGGTTTAGGAAAGCGTCCAAGAATTCTAGGGCCTCTTGTGATTGTTCACCCTCAAGGTATTTATTTATGTCAATGATCTTGTAACCTTTCTTGAGCTCCTTTTTTATGTGTTTCCCAACGCCTAGGTATTCTATTTCAGTGAGGAGGCTTTTAAGGCATGTTTCTGGTCTGGTTGTTTTTCTTTTTCTTTCTACGAAGAGGCGGTCGCCTTCTATCCAAATCTTGTCACCATACTTTTTATGGAATCTCCTTGTGTGCTTCTTTGACCAGACCCTAGGCCCCATATGTTTTCTATAGGCTGGTAGTTTCCATGTTTCGAATTCGAATATTATTAGGCTGTTTTTTTTCTCATCGGTCCAATAGGAGCTCCTGTT
>LGEU01000134.1 GCA_001507955.1 Methanobacteriaceae archaeon 41_258
CATGGTGGAAAGAGAGCACTCGTACAAGTACCAACCACAAGATTTGAAGCAGCCGCAGAATACTCTGTAGCTCCACTGGTAACTGCCAGCGCGTTCCTACAAGCCATAATAAAAGAACTAGATGTTAGCATGTACGACGCCAACATGGTCAAAGCAGCAATACTTGGAAGATACCCACAATCAGTCGAATACCTTGGAGGTAACATAGCTACAATGCTAGACATCCCACAAAAACTCGAAGGCCCAGGATATGCACTAAGAAACATTCTAGTCAACCACATCGTAGCAGCCACACTCAAGAACACAATGCAAGCAGCAGCTCTATCATCAATCCTAGAACAGACAGCAATGTTCGAAATGGGTGATGCAGTAGGAGCATTTGAAAGATTGCACTTCCTTGGACTTGCATACCAGGGAATGAACGCAGACAACCTCGTATACGACCTAGTTAAAGAAAATGGAAAAGAAGGAACAGTAGGTACCGTGATAGCCTCTGTTGTTGAAAGAGCACTCGAAGATGGTGTGATAAAAGTCGAGAAAGAATTAGACGGCTTCAAAGTATATGGAACAGATGACATACCACTATGGAACGCTTATGCTGCAGCCGGTCAAATGGCCGCTACAATGGTCAACCAGGGCGCAGCAAGAGCAGCACAAGGTGTATCATCAACATTACTATACTACAACGACCTAATCGAATTCGAAACAGGACTACCAAGCGTGGACTTCGGAAGAGTAGAAGGTACAGCAGTAGGATTTTCCTTCTTCAGCCACTCCATCTACGGTGGTGGTGGTCCAGGTATTTTCAACGGAAACCACATCGTCACAAGACACAGTAAGGGATTCGCCATACCATGCGTCGCCGCTGCAATGGCACTAGACTCAGGAACCCAGATGTTCTCCCCAGAAGCAACATCAGGACTAATTAAAGACGTGTTCAGCCAAGTAGACGAGTTCCGAGAACCACTCAAATTCGTAGTGGAGGCTGCCGCCGAAATAAAAGATGAAATCTAGATGATCTCACCCAAGATTGGGGGCAAAGAACCTAATGGACATTGAAATATTCCCACACCGACTCCTCGGGGCCGACACAACAGAAAAACTCCTTAACGACCTTGAAGAAATTGGAAGTATTAAAAGGATGGTCATACAAGGTCAGAGACTCCCCCCAGCAGAGGAGGGACACCCTGACCGTCGAGTAATCAAAATCAGGGGCCAAGAGGTTGAACTACAAGTCAAAACTGGTCGAGTACTCTTAGAAATCGAAGATGAAAGTGCAATCGACGATATAAAGAAAGTTTGTGAAGATAATCTACCATTTGGATTCGAAGTTCACATAGGAAAATTCATAAGAACCCAGAAGACAGTGACCGATGAACTAAAGTATGGGGAACTTCTTGATGAGATCCCAGACGAACTCGTCGGTTTAACAGACCCTAATGCAAGATTATCCGAACGTGCTACAATAATAAAGAAAAAGAAGAAAAGGGAGCAGTAGATGATTGGAAAGTGTACACATGTTGTTGATTGCCGCGAAACAATGGGCATGGGTGAAGGGGGCGGTATAGCCCAGAGAGGAACCTTCGCCCAATGCGGAAGCGAAGTACTAGCTGTTGCAATGTCCCCTGGCAGACGCCATATAACAAAGCCTGTCTGCGAGATAACATTCGCACTCCGTGAAGCTAATGTAATGACTAGCACACTAGTATTAAATGCAGGCGCAGGAGTACCCCAAGATGCTCCAACAGCAGGCGCAGGAAGCTTATTCGGACTCACAGATCAAGAAATTGAACAAATGAAAAGACACAAACTCCTAGTAATACACCTAGGAGGAGTGAAACATCACATCATTTACAAGGCCAGACTAATACTAAGAAATGTAGATCGCCCCTGCATAGTAATATGCGAATATCCCGTTGACTTCGAGGACTTCGCGAAGATAGGGGTTAAAACGAGGGTTGTCATGCCAGAAGAACCCAAAACAAAGGGCACAATAGTTGATATAATCAGTGGGGTTATTAGAGGAGAAACATGCCCCCAAGAAAAGTTGGATGAGATCATTAGAAAGGTTAAGTTAGCATTAGGAGGTGCATGATATGGCACAATTCTATCCCGGCAAAACCAAGATTGCCGAAAACAGAAGAAAATTCATGAACCCTGAAGCCGAATTAGAAAAATTGAGGGAAGTCTCAGATGAGGACGTGGTATGGATCCTGGGACACCGAGCACCCGGAGAAGAATACCCAAGCGTACACCCACCACTAGAAGAATTAGATGAACCAGAAGACCCAATAAGGGAGCTCGTAGAACCATTAGATGGTGCTAAGGCAGGTGACAGGGTCAGATACATCCAATTCACAGACTCAATGTATAATGCACCAGCCCAACCATATGTAAGATCCAGAGCCTACATGTGGAGATTCAGAGGAGCTGATGCAGGTACATTATCAGGACGACAAATCATCGAGACAAGAGAAAGAGACCTTGAAAAACTCTCCAAAGAACTTATCGAAACAGAATTCTTCGACCCCGCAAGAAGCGGTATAAGGGGTAAAACAGTGCACGGACACTCACTACGATTAGACGAAAACGGTATGATGTTCGACATGCTAAGAAGACAAATTTACAACCCAGACACAGGCAAAGTAGAAGCGGTTAAAAATCAGATCGGAGACGAACTCGACGAACCAATAGACTTAGGAGAGCCACTAGACGAGGAAACCTTAAAAGAGAAGACCACAATATACCGTGGAGACAACATAGCATACCGCGATGACGAACCTGTAGTAGAAGTAACCCAAAGAATCCACGTCCTAAGAAGCCAGGCAGGCTTCCTACCAGAAGAAATTAAATAGGAGGGGAGGTGTGAAATATGGCAGAAAAGAAAATAATAAAAAAGGTCGACGAGGCAAGCTTAAAAGAAGAGAGGTTATTCGTAAGATCATTAAAGAACAAATTCGAAGAAGCCCCTAAAGAGAGACAAACCAGCTACTACAAATTCGGCGGTTGGAAACAATCAGAGAGGAAAAGAGAGTTCGTAGAAGCAGGTAAAGAAATCGCCAAAAAACGTGGAATACCTGGATACAACCCAGACATTGGTACGCCTCTAGGACAGAGAGTATTAATGCCTTACCAAGTATCAACCACAGACACTTTCGTGGAAGGTGACGACCTACACTTCGTAAACAACGCCGCGATGCAACAATTCTGGGACGACATCAGAAAAACAGTTATCGTAGGATTAAACCACGCTCACGCAGTCATAGAAAAGAGGCTGGGTAAAGAAGTTACACCAGAAACCAT
>LGEU01000135.1 GCA_001507955.1 Methanobacteriaceae archaeon 41_258
TTACCCCTTGGGCTCATATCCCATATTATAGATTATCTTTCAAGGGCGGCAGTACCCCTTATAATGATCTCCTTGGGCTTATCATTAGATTTTAAGGTCATAAAATCTTCATTAAGGGATGCTGCAATAGTAAGCACATTTAGACTCATAGTATCGCCACTTTTAGCCACTTTAATCGTGACATTGTTCCTATTTTCAGGTTTGGAGAAATCTATTGCAATTATAGAAGCTGCAATGCCATCTGCCATGCTTAGCATGGTCTTATCCATTGAAAACGACCTTGATATTAACTTAACCGCTGCTTGTGTATTTATGAGCACAACACTCAGTCTAGTGAGCCTGCCACTTATAATAGGCCTTATTGCGTGAAATCACACCTCTGATTGAGACATTCAGAGAATAATGTTCAAACTCCACAAGCCTGAACTCCTTTTGAGCCTACAGCTATGAGCAGATACAAGCAGCGGTTATCATATATAAACTTTACTTAAATATACTAATAGAAACTTTTATTTATAAGTGTGATAGAGTTTACATCATCTTATAGTTATATCCAGATCTTAGTAAAAAGGTGGTTTAATTGGCAGAAGAAAAAAAGGAAGAAATGGAAGAACCACGAATCGGTGTATACGTTTGCCACTGTGGAGTGAACATAGCCGGCGTACTAGACATTGACGAAGTAAGAGACTATGCAGCAACACTCCCCAATGTTGTCATCGCCCGAGACTACAAATACTACTGTTCAGACCCAGGACAACTAGAAATCCAAGAAGACATAAAAGAACTAGGACTCAACAGGGTCATAGTCGCCGCATGCTCACCCAGACTCCACGAACCCACATTCAGAAGATGCGTTGAAGAGGCAGGCCTCAACCCCTTCCTATTCGAATTCGCAAACATAAGGGAACAAGACTCATGGGTCCACATGCACGAACCAGAAGCCGCAACAGAAAAAGCCAAAGACCTCATAAGAATGGCAGTTGCCAAATCAAGACTACTAGAACCACTAGAAGCATCAAAAGTCAGCGTCGAAGACAAAGCACTAGTCATAGGAGGAGGAGTAGCGGGTATACAAGCAGCTTTAGACCTCGCCGACATGGGATTCAAAACATACCTCGTCGAGAGAAGACCCAGCATCGGTGGGCGGATGGCTCAACTAGACAAAACATTCCCAACCCTGGACTGTTCAATGTGTATCCTCTCACCGAAGATGGTGGACGTGGGTAAACACGAAAACATAGAACTTATAACCTATGCAGAAGTCAAAGAAGTTGACGGTTACATTGGAAACTTCAAAGTAAAAGTTGAAAAGAAACCAAGATACATCGATGAGGAAGAATGTGTAGGCTGCGGCACCTGCGTCGAAGTATGCCCAATCGAAATGCCAAACTATTTTGATGAAGGCATTGGAATGACCAAAGCCGTCTACATACCATTCCCACAAGCAGTTCCACTATGCGCTACCATAAACAAAGACTATTGTATAGAATGTAACCTATGTGACGAAGTCTGTGAAAGAGGTGCTGTAAACCACGACCAAGAACCTGAAGAAATAGAACTAGAAGTAGGAACGATCATAGTAGCAACAGGCTACGACCCATATGATCCAACAGAGAAACTAGAATACGGTTACGGTAAATACACCAATGTAATAACTGGTATAGAACTTGAAAGGCTGATCAACGCATCCGGGCCCACAGAAGGTAAAGTACTCAAACCATCAGATGGCAAAAAACCAAAGAGAATCGCTTTCCTACACTGTGTCGGTTCAAGGGATGAACAAATCGGGAAACCTTACTGTTCAAGAGTCTGCTGCATGTACATCATGAAGAACGCCCAACTAATAAAAGACAAAGTCCCAGAAACCGAAATAGCATGTTACTACATGGACATCCGAGCATTTGGTAAAGGATTCGAAGAATTCTACAAACGATCACAAGAACAATATGGTATAAAATTCATCAGGGGAAGAGCAGCCGAGATAATAGAAAACCCAGACCTCACATTAACGGTAAGGGCGGAAGACACCCTACTCGGAAAAACAACAGAATACACATATGATATGGTCGTTTTAGGCGTTGGATTAACACCACCAGAAGGAATCGAGGACCTTAGAAAGACCATCGGATTATCAAAGTCAGCTGACGGATTCCTAATGGAAGCACACCCAAAACTCAGACCAGTTGACACACTAACAGACGGAGTATACCTAGCAGGCGTATCACAGGGTCCAAAGGACATACCAGACTCAGTAGCACAATCCTCTGGTGCAGCAGCCCGAGCAGCCATACCAATGGTCAAAGGAGAAGTGGAAATCGAACCCATAGTCGCTGTCACAGACCTCGATGTATGCGGCGGATGCCAAGTATGTGTAGAACTATGCCCATTTGGAGCCATTGAAATAAAAGACGACCAAGCAAACGTAAACGTTGCCCTGTGTAAAGGCTGCGGAACATGTGTAGCTGCATGCCCATCAGGAGCAATGGACCAACAACACTTCAGAACAAAACAGATAATGGCACAAATCGAAGCAGCATTCAAAGAACCAGCAAAATAACCCCCCCCACTTAATTATCTTTTTTTCTATGGAGGCTTCCTATTTTGAATAAAGAAACCGCGGAAAAACTTACAAGATTACTAAACCTTGAAAAGAAACCGGTCGCAATCGCATGGTCAGTGAAAGAACCAGAGGACATGCCCAGAGAAAAAGGAAAATCTCGTTTTTGCAAGAAAATAGATAAGGCGCTTGAAGGAGAAGTCTTCTATTCAACGGCTGAAGAGGAAGAATGTTTTGGAGGGGCGAGATACTCTGGCATGAAAGACCCCAAAGGGTTCCCAAAGAACATGAGAACAGGAGCATTCCTAGTCGCCATGGGAATCCATGATAGCATACAATCAGTCCAGAGATCATGGCAAAAAAACATGGCAATAGAACCTGGAATATTCTCAAGCATACTATTCTCACCTTTATCAAAGGCAAAATTCACACCAGATGTAATAATTATCATATGTAATGGCAAACAAGCAATGGAACTACTACACGCCAACGCATATGATAGTATCTCAGAGGCGCTCGGGGCTGATGTTGGCCCCATCTGCAGTACCATGGGCGCCCGCCCATACCTCACAGGACAAGTAACATATGGTTTCGCAGATGTTGGCTCAAGAAGGCACATGAAAAACCTCAAAGACGAGGATGTGATGGTCAGCATACCATACCAGCAC
>LGEU01000136.1 GCA_001507955.1 Methanobacteriaceae archaeon 41_258
CGATAGTGTTTAATTGGACTCCAGGGACTGTGGGCTCCCACACACTACAACTCTTAATAGACCCAGAAAACCGCATCCAGGAAATCAACGAAACAAACAATGAATTTAACAGATCTTGCATAGTTAAGAAGGGTGGTAACGTTCTAGTCTTTATTATAAGTGATGAAGGGCAAGCGATAGTTATCAACCAGGCAGCTCATGACATGAACGTTCTTGGGTACGCTCCTATAAGGGAAAGTGTTCAGATACAGATCAGAAGCTGTGAACAGTTAAATAAAATGTCAGATAACGAACTCCTGCAACTCCTATCAACTTGTGACATATTCATCGGAGAATATCTCAGTGGCAGCGCATCTCAACGCCTACAAAAGCTGCTCTCAACCCACCCAGAAATAACTAACAAAACAGCTGGCATATTCCTCATACTAGAACCTGCAATAGTCTATAATCCAGCATATACAAGTCTCATGAAATACTCAAACATCAAAGGAGAATACATCCTCTCCAATATACAAGATGAGCTCCTAATCGACTACTATCAAAATACAAGAAAAGGCACCAATTTCGAACACGTGTTAAATTACACCTCATCATCTAATATTACTAGCATATTCCCACTAGAGTACAACATGGCAGTACTCTACAAAGACATTAATAATAAAAATGCGTTTGTAAATCAGATCGTCTGGGCTCTCAACCTTATTGGGGTTCCAAACACTGGCTACTGGAAACCTCCAACATGGGCAACCAGTGGCGAAAAACCATATGGGATTTACCGTCACGGATGGTATAACCTTACAGAATATGCTAATAAATATTTCAGGGCGAACGCCACAGGTTGCATAGGCCTCCTTGAAAGTAAAATGTACGTGGACAATCAAAAACTACAACCATACTATGCCATTATCGATGCATTAGAGGCTAGAGGATTTAATGTTATACCGGTAGTAGCATATGGGGCCACGCCCGAACAATTAAAGGTTATGGTGGAATCATTCACTGATGCACCCGACGTCGAAAGCTTCTTCGCAGACCCGTCCAAGTATAAAGTTTATGTTGATGCTATAGTAAGCATGCCAGCCTATGGTTTAGGCGGCGGTCTTTTCACAAATGTGACAAAATTCTTTGAACTCATAAATGTACCAGTATTTAAAGCTTTACATTCCGATTATTTACTTGCAGAACAGTGGGAGCTCAGCACCCTAGGATTAAGGCAACTCACAGGTGACAGATGGTGGCACATAGCCGTTTCAGAGTCCCAGGGGATTATAGATCCGGCAATTGTGGCCACGAACTCCGAACCGATCACAGACCCAGATACTGGATTATCTTATAGTCTTTACGAAATAATACCTGCCAATATTGAGCACCTTGCCGATGAGATAAAAGGCTGGGTTAAACTAAAAAGATTGTCGAACAATGAGAGAAAAGTGGCGCTAATCTACTATAATTATCCGCCAGGAAAGGATAATATTGGTTCAAGCTACCTTGACGTTATAACAAGCATCTATAATCTCCTTAACATCCTTAAAGAAGAGGGGTACACTGTAGAGAACATACCAGCCAATACAACAATACTCCATGATATGATAATCCAGAGGGGAATTAATGTCGCGCCATGGGCCCCCGGAGAACTTGAAAAACTCGCAGAAAATGCAATACTCTATCCAGTGGACAAGTACATGGAATGGTTCTCTAAACTTGACCCAATCACAAAATTACAAGTCATTGAAGGACCAATAGGATATATTGGAGAATTATGCAAAAGGGCGGTAGAATTAAATTATACAAATATGGAAGATCGTATAGACTCCTGGTACAGTGGTATAATATCATTATTGCCGGAAAACAAGACAAATGTAGCCATACCAGTATTGGATAAGATAGTGGCGGCTCTCAAGAATTATATTTTAACTAGGGATCAAAAATACTATAATGAATTCGTGGGATACAAGAGGCAGTTCTTTGCACTTAATATCAGTGGTTTATCTGGTTGGGGACAGCCCCCCGGCGATATAATGACCGTGGAAAAAAATGGTACAAAATATTTTGTAATCCCAGGGATGTGGTTTGGCAACATTTTCATTTGTCCAGAACCTCAGCGTGGATGGGAAGGAGATATTAACAAGCTTTATCATAGCATGGTGGTGGCTCCGCCACACCAGTACCTTGCAGTTTATGCTTACTTGCAAGAAAACACTGATGCGATGGTCCATCTTGGAAGACACGCTACCTATGAGTGGCTCCCTGGTAAAGAGGTTCTATTGGCATCCTATGACTTCCCCGAGGTCGTGACTGGTGCCACGCCACAAATCTATTATTATATAGTGGATGGACTCGCAGAGGGCATCCAGGCCAAGAGAAGGGGATCAGCAGTTATCATAGACCATTTAACGCCACCATTAACATTCACGGCATTATATGGTGGATATGCTTCGCTAGCAGCCCTCGTAGGTCAATATGATGGTGCTGACAATTCAACAAAAACAGAGATAATCAGTAAGATAAGGAAGACAATACAAGATAATAATCTCACACAACTTATAGAAATGACAATGGGAGTATCACTCAACAAATTAGATGGAGATGAGCTAGTCGATACAATAGAAGATTACTTGCTGCAGGTGCAGGATACATTGTATCCCCATGGTTTACATGCCATTGGTAAAAATTGGACAGAAGATGAAGTGGCGATGCTAGTCTCTTCGATACTATCAGTGCCATTCCAAGTTTCTACCGCTGAAGAGACAACATTACAGGATGAGGTGGCCCTCCTATTTTATAAAAAATCTTATGGGAACCTTACCAGTATACAAAAGGAGAAAGTGCAAGAAAAGTGCATAGGGATCGTGAAGAGTGTCATCACTAATGGATTGAATGCGACGCTTAACAATCTAACTAGCATGCCAACGGCTGGACTGAGAAAGGCATTAGAGTTGGCTCATGAATATGCGATGAAAGTATATGAAAGTATAGAGGCTGAAATAAAAGCTTTATTAAATGCTTTGAATTGTGGTTATATTCCACCAGGGGCTGGTAACGATCCTGTGAACAACCCTGATGCGCTGCCAACAGGTAGGAATTTCTTCCAGGATCAGGCAGCGGAGATACCTACAAAGAGTTCATTTGAATATGGTAAGAGTTTAGCTTTATTAACACTCCAAAACCTTAATGATACTGTGGAGAAAATAGCTGTTGGCATATTCT
>LGEU01000137.1 GCA_001507955.1 Methanobacteriaceae archaeon 41_258
TCTCCTTCAGCTTTTTTGATCTCTGATTGTTTGTATCCTTCTGCTTCTAGTATGGCTGCTCTTTTCATTCTCTCTGCTTTCATCTGCTTGGACATGGCCTCTACAATATCCTTGGGTGGTTCTATGCGTTGTATTTCCACGCGAACGACCCTTGTGCCCCATCTGTCAGTTGCCTCATCTAATACTTTCCTTAGTTGGGCGTTTATCATTTCCCTTGATGTTAGTGTTTCATCTAATTCTAGATCGCCTATTATGTTTCTGAGGTTTGTCTGTGCGAGTTTCGTAACTGCTTGGTAGAAATCAACTACATTGTATACGGCGTTGAACGGGTCGACGACCTCGTAAAATATTACGCAGTCAACCACTACAACTGTATTATCTTTCGTTATGACTTCCTGGGGTGGTACATCAACTACTTGTTCCCGCATGTCAACCTTTTTTATGGCTTCAATGAAGGGTATTATCATGACGAGTCCGCTTTCAACTGTCCGTTGATATTTACCAAGTCTTTCAACCACCCCTTTTTCATAGGGTCTTAGGATTTTTATGCTCTTATATGCGAGTACCAAAAGCACTAATACTATTATTATGCTTAGAAGATCCAATGTACATCACCTCACACTTTCTTTCTTTCTACAATGAGTTTAACACCATCTATGGCTTTTATAGTGACCTTATCACCCTTTTTAATCTTATCAGGGGATTTCGCACGCCATGTTTCACCATCAAACTTGACAAGGCCTTCATAGTCTTCAAAATCCTCTATTACAATCGCTGTTTGTCCTATCAGCCTATCCGCCACAGCCCTCCTCTCCGGCTCCCTTGAAACCCTAGAAGCGAAGGGCCTTGATATTCCAACCAAAACTGTCGAAACTAGGAGGAACGTTATAAATTGAATTGTGAAATTGAAACCTAGATAACTAAGTGCCGCTGCCGCGAACGCGCCAACACCAAACCATAAAAGAAAAAATCCTGTTGTAAGCATTTCACCAATAAGACACACAGCCCCTATAATAATCCAACTACCATAATCCATTAATATCCCTACCAATTGATAATTATAATTACATGATTATTAACCATTCCCTTATATAAAATTATATAAAAGAAACATTGGAGAGTGAAAGTCTTGGATGAAATCCTAGAAAAGATCGAGGAATTTTTTGGGTTCATCCCAGAAATATTCAAAGTCCTAGGGGATGAACCACAGATCCTAAGGGCATATTATGATAAAATGGAGAGTATATTATCCAATGATGCGCTCCCACTAGTTACAAAGGAACTTATAGGGGTTGGGGCCGCAGTAGCCCTCGGATCAGAACATTGCCTTCAAACCCATATCAAAGTTGCAAGGCGTCTTGGAGCGTCCAAAGATGAAATACTCCTAGCAATCCTTATAGGGGCGAGCATGGCAGAGTCAACAGCACTTTCAAAATCCTTGAGAATATTCAAAGAGGAAAATCTATGAAATTCTTCCAGTTAATATTGAAGAACCCATTCAGGAACAAGATAAGAAGTATCCTGGCCATTATCGGGATAGCTATTGGGATCGCGACTATTGTCGCCCTTGGTATAATAACAGAAGGACTTAAAGAGTCTACACAGGAAGCTCTCAAAGCTGGTGGGGCTGATTTCACAATTGTGGAATCAAATGTATCAGACATGTTCCTAAGCACAATAGACGAAGACTACATCAATAAAGTGAGTAATATCAGTGGAGTTAAAGAGTCGGTGGGCGTCCTAACATCAATACAACCTATAAAGGATACTCCATATTTTGTAGTTATAGGGATAGACCCTTCCAAGATAGTTTTAAGCCAGATAAAGATAACATCCGGGAGAAATATAGGAGAAGAGGACGAGATCATAATAGGGAAAGTAGCATCAGAGAAACTTAACAAGACAGTGGGGGATGAAATCAGCATAAAAGGGGAAAACTACCAAATAGTGGGGATATTCGAATCAGGGAATATACAAGAGGATGGTGGAGCTTTCATATCACTCAAGAAACTCCAGAAGATAGAAGACAAGGAAGGTAAAGTGACCATGATCTATGTAAAAGCGGAAAAAAATGCTAACATTGAAAAAATTAGAGACCAGATAGAAGAGAAATATGGTGAAAACCTCACAACCATAGCATCACTCGAAGACCTGCAAAGCGTAGACCAGGGGCTTAAGATAGTCGACGCTGCAAGCTGGGCCATATCACTCTTAGCAGTGATCATAGGAGGTGTGGGTGTGATTAACACGATGATAATGTCCGTTTTTGAACGTACAAGGGAGATAGGAGTCCTGAAAGCTGTTGGGTGGAAGAACAGGAGAATCCTCACAATGATACTAGGTGAATCCCTGATCTTAACATTAATCGCAGCCATAATAGGATCTGTGATGGGCGTGGCAGCCATACAAATACTCACACACCTCAACATGGGAGGATTCATAAAACCGGCCTACAACTTGGAGATTTTCCTCAAAGCATTTATTGTCGCAATCTTCGTGGGACTCCTTGGAGGATTCTACCCAGCATATAGAGCCACAAGACTAGAAGCCACAGAAGCCCTAAGATACGAATAAACGTGAGAAGAATGATAATCGACATAAAAAACCTTAAAAAGACCTTCGATGATGGTAAAATAGTCGCACTTGATGGTATAGACCTCCAAGTAGATGAGGGTGAATTCATTTCTATCATGGGCCCTTCAGGTTCTGGTAAATCAACACTACTCAATATGATAGGGGCCCTGGACCGGCCAGATTCTGGGATGATAAAAGTTGCTGGGCGAAATTTGATGAAGGAAAAGGATCTGAGCAGTTTCAGAGCCCAAGAGATAGGTTTCATCTTCCAGTTACACAACCTCATACCTAATTTAACAGTCCTTGAAAATGTTGAGATACCAATGTTTGAGGGTCCCTACAAGGATAGTATGGATGAGAGAGCCATGGAATTGCTCGAGTACCTTGGACTCGCCGAAAAGTCTAATAGGCTGCCTTCGGAGCTTTCTGGGGGTGAGAGGCAGAGGGTTGCTATTGCAAGGGCCCTTGCCAATGATCCGACCATAATATTGGCTGATGAGCCGACAGGATCCCTCGATTCAAAAACGGAAAAAAAGATACTAGAGAAACTTAAAGAATTAAATAGGGAGCATAACGTCACTATAGTGTTAGTGACTCATGATCCCCGGGTTGCCTCAATG
>LGEU01000138.1 GCA_001507955.1 Methanobacteriaceae archaeon 41_258
AGGCTTGTTCTCTTATTATCTAGGATTGTGTAGGCTGTTAGTTTGTCAAAGTTGTATTTGTTTGAGAGCGCATATTCGTATGTTCTAAGTTGGAAGTCTACGCCCATATGTTCGATGTTAGTTTTTTTCTTCGCCTTAAAGTCTATGAGTTCTAGTTCTCCATCCTTGTTTTCTATTATGAGATCTGTTCTGCCCCTTATTATTATATCTTCTTTGGGGATGGAGAATGGCTCTTCAACGGCTATAATCCTTTTTATATAATCTTTGTTTTTATTATAATAGTTTTCTAGTTGATTTTCCAATTCTTTGCATCTTTTTCCCTGGCAGGCTTTGACAAGTTCTTTAATGTCTATTTTTTCTTTTATTTTCATTTTTTTGTGCAGGATTTCCAGACAATTGTGCAATGTTTTGCCATAACGTTGCATTGGAGTTTCGGGATAAATGAAACCATAATGGTATATCATCATGTATCTGAATGGACACTCATTGTATGCGTAGAGGGATGAGAAGTCAACTGTCATTATCCTATTCTCCTCAAGACTCCTTTTAACGCACTTTTCCACTCTCTTGCAGCCCCATTCAAGTTCGCACTTATCTATAAGCTCTTTTATGAATGGTGAATGTCCCACTTTCCTAGTGCGAATCCTCTGGGCTGTTGATATTATGAGGATATCTTGGGCTCGTGTCATGGCAACATAAAATAGGCGACGTTCCTCATCACCTAACTGACCCTTGAAGAGTTTAAGATGCCCTGGTATAGGAATAAAGGTCCTGTCTTTCTTGGCTTTTCTGGGGAATCTACAATTTATTACAGAGCATAGGATAACGACTGGGAATTCAAGGCCCTTAGCCTGGTGTATTGTCATTATCTTAACAGAGTTTGGATTGTCAAGGGTTTCTCCATCATATTGCATGTGCTTTGGCAATAAATAAAAATACCACAAGAGGTCTTGTACGCTAGGCCTGATGTGCGTTCTTTCGTACTTGTGGATTATTGAGCTGAGCTTTGCAAGGTTGAGAAGTTTCATCTTACTCTCGGAGCTGCCTTCTTTTATTAGACGTTTTAGGTAGCCAGTAATTTCAAGTATCCTATAAAATATCCGGAGGATACTCGTAGGTTTCTCCTTTATCTCTTCTTTGAGTCTGTTCAGGTTTAAGAGTTTCTTTATATCCTCTGGGTTGGTTATACCTGCTTTTTTGAATGATTTCTTTTTTAGGAGTGATGATAGTTTGAATCTCCGGGGGAGGTTGTCAAGGGCCTTCTTGGTTTCATTGGTAAGTCCTAGTAATTCTCCTTTGAACGTTGAAATATTCCACCAGTCCCAACGTTTAAAGTTCTTGTAGCGTGGAGGGCTAACATATCCCATGAAGTATAGTATATTCCTTATTTCATCTTTTTCGAGGAATGAGCCATCCCCTTTTATGGTATATGGTATGCCTTCTCTTTCAAGTTCTGTTAGGATCTTACCTGCATGATATTTCACGCTCTTGAAAAGTAGGGCTACGTAACCGTAATCTGGGATTATATTATCCCTTTTAAAATTTTTCAGTAATTTAACGATCCTTCGGGCTTCGTCTTTAGTGTCTCTGCTTTCTATGATTATAACATCATAGCCACCTTTTCGTTTAGGTTTTATCTTTTTCTTGTGGTGGCGGCTCTTTTTCATAAATTCGTCAGCTATTTTTATGATACCAGCCCTTGACCTGAAATTTTCGTCGAGGATTATTTTGTGGGCGTTAAATTTATCCTCAAATGATATGATATTCTCTACTGTAGATCCTCTGAAACCGTAGATGCTCTGGTCTTCATCACCTACTACGCAAATATTTTCACCAGTGATGAGTTCGAATAATCTTTCTTGTATGGGGTTGGTGTCCTGGTATTCGTCGATGAGAATGTATTTGAAGCGCCTTCTCAAATCCTCCCTTATACTTTCATTTGATTCTAGGAGTTCAACGGCAGTTTTTTGCAATCCTGGGAAATCTATTTTACCTTCTTTTTTAAGTAATTCTAGGTATTTCTTGTAGCAGTCGCAGAGGCCATGATATCTTCTCTTTTTCGGATGTTCCCTTTTTAGTGTCTTTTTGAATTCGTCTGGTTCTATCATGTTTTCGCTGCATTCATTAAAGAAGTTTATGACATCTGGGGCTTCGCTCATCCTTATGTATTTGTTGAGTCCTAACCTGTAAAAGTGGGATCTTATAAAGATGAGTTGGCTGTCTTCGTCTAGGATGTCGAAGTCGGCGCCGAATTCATGGTATTCATTGTATTCGTGCAGTATCTTGTTGCAGAATGAGTGGATTGTGGAAACTTGCATGCTTTCAACATCTAAACCTATACATTTTGTTAGTCGATTTTTAAGTTCTTCGGCGGCCTTCTCAGTAAATGTTATAACAAGTATGCTCTCAGGATCCGTTTTCTCCTTTTTTATAAGATATGCTACTTTTTCTATGAGTACTCGGGTTTTACCTGTTCCTGGCCCCGCAATTATAAGTAGGGGCCCCTTATTGTATTTCACAGCCTCTTTTTGGGTTTCTGTACATTCCTCCTGGGCGTCGCATAATGATCGAGTCATCCCAATATTTTTCGGTTTGATGTTGAATTGTAGAATCATAACATTTCAAGCTCATCCGATGATAATATATTCTCCTCATGTTTTCTTGAATTGACAAGAACACCCACAATACGGTACGAATCTTCGCCAATTTTTTCTATACTTTTTATTTCTAATGGTTCTGGCCAAAAAGGGCCTTCTACAATGGAACCCTCCTCTAACAATAACATCCCCCTCACTATAATTTGATGTTAAGGATACCCTAATAAACTTTTTTTAAAAAGAGTTTAGGATAATACTAGAATGAAGAAGAATGATTCTATTGTGAAGTGTAGGGCTCTATGGTAGAGCCAGCCATGTTCTAAGCCGGTGATTTGATGGTAGATATCTACTATTAGGTGTATGATGGCTGCTAGGAATCCTATTTCAATTGATAGGAAGATGATTGAAAGTATTATAAAATGGAATAGGGCTTCAAGGCCTTCGTGTATGAGCCATAATCGTATGTTTGAG
The DNA here is from genome assembly GCA_001507955.1 of Methanobacteriaceae archaeon 41_258. GTDB lineage: Archaea > Methanobacteriota > Methanobacteria > Methanobacteriales > DSM-23052 > Methanothermobacter_A. The sequence goes on from LGEU01000138.1 coordinate 3,069, forward strand.
TGTACAATCTCTCTTATAATACCAGCTAATAGTATGTAGAAGTCCATGAATGTTTTCCAGAGTATCCTGGTGTGTAGTTCGTCGCTTATTGCGAGGAAGACTGCTATATAAAACCATACAAGCTC
>LGEU01000139.1 GCA_001507955.1 Methanobacteriaceae archaeon 41_258
TAGAAGTCCATGAATGTTTTCCAGAGTATCCTGGTGTGTAGTTCGTCGCTTATTGCGAGGAAGACTGCTATATAAAACCATACAAGCTCCATTAATATTCACCATAATTGGGGGGGATAGTCTCTATTATTAGTAATTGATATATTATTTGGATGCCAATTGTCTAATAAAACTTTTCAATATTATCAGCTTAAGGGGGATAATTCATGGATAGTGAGATCCCAAAGGATTATGATCATAGGAAGGAAACTGAATGGCAGGGTAAGTGGGAGGAACAAGGATTATACAAATTTAGGGGTGATGAGACAAGACCGCAGTATATTATTGACACACCACCACCTTATCCAACTGGTTCAATACATATGGGCCATGTTCTGAATTGGGTTTACATGGATATAATCGCCCGATTCAAGAGGATGAGAGGATATGATGTGTTATTCCCACAAGGGTGGGATTGTCACGGGCTCCCAACAGAAGTGAAGGTTGAAGAGACCTACAATATAAAAAAGAGCGACATCCCCAGGGAAGAATTCAGGGAACTTTGCATAGAACTCACAACAGAGAACATAAAACGTATGAAAGAGCAGATGAGGAGATTAGGCTTCAGCCAAGATTGGAGCACAGAATTCGTTACAATGACACCAGAATATATGAAAAAAACCCAACTTTCATTCCTCAGAATGTATGAGGATGGTCTGATCTATAGGGGTGTGCACCCGGTCAACTGGTGTCCTCGTTGCGAAACAGCAATAGCATTCGCAGAAGTAGAATACATAGAAAATGAAACAAACCTCAACTACTTGAAATTCCCATTGGAAGGTTCCGGCCACCTTGAAATCGCCACAACAAGACCAGAACTCTTAGCGGCTTGTGTGGCGGTTGCAGTACACCCGGAAGATGAAAGATACAATGAACTGAAGGGAAAAACCGTTCGAGTCCCTATATTCAACCATAGGGTCAAAATTATAGAGGATAAAGATGTTGACCCAGAATTTGGAACAGGGGCAGTTATGATATGTACGTTTGGTGATAAGACAGACGTGACATGGGTCAACCGTCACAACTTGGATATAATAGAGGCCATAGATGAGAAAGGACAAATGACAGAAGCCGCGGGCAAATACAAGGGCCTCACCATAAGAGAGTGTAAAGAGCGTATAATAGAAGACCTAGAAACTGAAGGCTACCTTATAAAAAAGGAAAGGATAAAACAGAACCTTGGCGTCTGCTGGAGGTGTAAGACCCCCATCGAAATCCTAGTTAAGAAGCAGTGGTTCGTGGCCGTGAAAAAACTCATAGACGATGTCAGAGAAGCTGCAGAGGAAATGAAGTGGATCCCAGAGCATATGAAGATGAGACTATTAAACTGGACAGGGTCCATGGATTGGGACTGGTGCATTTCAAGACAGAGGGTATTCGCAACACCCATACCAGTATGGTACTGCGAAAACTGTGGCAAGGTTCATGTGGCAAAAGAGGAAATGTTGCCAGTAGATCCTACACAGACTAGCCCAGACTTCCAATGCGAATGCGGCAGCGAACAATTCATACCAGAAGAAGACGTGCTAGACACTTGGATGGATAGTTCAATATCCCCCTTGGCACTTGCAGGCTGGCCTAACCCAGAATACAAGAAGTTATTCCCGGCAACTCTAAGACCTCAAGGACATGATATAATACGTACATGGGCATTCTACACCATACTAAGATGTAAGGCCCTTACAGGCCAAAAACCATTTGAGGAAATTATAATAAATGGCATGGTCTTTGGCGAGGATGGGCATAAAATGAGCAAATCAAGGGGCAATGTTATAACACCCGAAGAGGTTCTAGAAGATTATGGTGCTGATGCCCTCCGCTTATGGGCATCCAACAGCGTCCCTGGTTCGGACGTCCCATTTGCTTGGAAGGATGTGAAATATGCTTATAAGTTCCTTAGGAAATTCTGGAATGCATTTAGGTTCATAAGCTTCCATCTTGAGGATGTGGAAAAAGTAAAGCCTAAACCCTTGGACTTGTGGATATTATCCAAGCTCAACCGGCTAATACTAGAAGTTACAGAGGCTCTTGAGGATTACAATTTTGCAAGGGCCATAAATAGTATACAAATGTTTATCTGGCACCAATTCTGTGATGAATATATAGAGGCGGTCAAATACCGCCTATATTCTGATGATGATCCTAACTCAAAGAAGGCGGCCCAATGGACCCTAAAAGAGGTTCTGGAAGCGTCTTTAAGATTATTGGCTCCGATGGCACCGCATTTCACAGAAGAGGTCCACCAATACATAAGCCAGGGATCCATACATACAAAGGCTTGGCCAAAAGTTCAAGAAGAATATATCAGTGAGGAGACTGAAGCCAGAGGGGATCTTGCAGTGGAGGTCATAGGAGCGCTTAGAAGATTCAAATCATCCAATAGGATACCATTAAACGCTCCACTAGAACAGGTGAACATCTACACAACAGAAAATCTTTACAGTATAATAAGGGATTGTTTAAATGATGTCAAGGGCACGATGAACATACAAAAGATAGAACTCATAATTGGCAAACCAGAGATAAAAGAACGTGTCATCGAGGTTAAACCGGTCATGGAGAAAATAGGACCTAAGTTCAGATCCGACGCCCCGAGGATATTATCATTCATAGAATCCTCAGACCCAGAGGAAATATACGAAAAGTTGGAAACTGAGGGGATAATAGAATTCGAAGGTCACAAATTAACAAGAGAATGTTTTAAGATTAAAAAGGAGGCTCTTGGGGCCACGGGAGAAAGGGTAGAGATAATACACTTGGATGATATAATATTAGAGATTATAGTGTGACTAGATATGGAACTTAAGATTCGAAAATCCCCCAGGATTTATGGTATGGTGGATGCACCACCCTCTAAGAGTTACACCCATCGTGGCATTATAATAGCATCACTTGCGAGGGGCACATCAACTCTGTATGATCCGCTGGAAGCTGAGGATACACTGGCTTCGGCTTATGCTTGCAAGAAATTCGGGGCCCTGATAAAAAAGGAGGGTGGGAAGTGGATAATAGAGGGTGTGAATGGACGGCCAAGCACGCCAGATGACATCCTAGATCTTAAAAATTCGGGTACAAGTTTGCGTATATTAACTTCAGTGGCTGGATTGGCGGAACATTACACTATACTCACTGGTGAC
>LGEU01000140.1 GCA_001507955.1 Methanobacteriaceae archaeon 41_258
GAAGAGGGTGATCCCACCCAGGATATAGAGCCTGGAACGCCCTTTGAGGATCTGCCAGATGATTGGACCTGTCCCATCTGTGGAGTGGGAAAGGACCAATTCGAGAAGATTGATCAGAATGGTAATTAAAAAAATAGCAAGAGAAGTTTACGCTCTCCAAAATTTCGACTGGGATAGGAGAACTTTCGACAGCATAATAGAAATTCCGAAGGGTACAACATATAATTCTTTCTTGATAAAAGACGAGAAGAACATCCTAATAGATTCGACAGAACCTTCAATGGCGGATGAACTATTAGATGATCTCGAATCCCTAGACGTTCAAATAGATTATATAGTGTCTCAGCATGCAGAACAGGATCACTCAGGTGCAATACCAGCACTGCTAAGGGAATACCCTAATGCCAAGATCCTGGAGACAAGAGCATGCAAAGAACTTTTAGAAAACCTACTAGGAATCCCAGCCAAAAAAATCCAGAGTATAGACGATGGACAAGTATTATCAGCCGGCCGCCACCAACTAAATTTTATAGTAACCCCTTGGGTTCACTGGCCAGACACCATGGTAACATACCTCCTACCAGAGAGCATATTGTTTTCCTGCGATTTTTTCGCATCGCACTTCGCAACAACTAAGACAATATCAAAGTTGGATGACATCCAGGAGGAGGCCAAAAGATACTATGCACATATAATGATGCCATTTTCCCAGATGATACAAGGAAACTTGGAAAAACTCAGAAACCTTGAAATAAGGATGATAGCACCATCACACGGTCCCATCATAGAAAAACCAGAGATCATATTAAACCTTTATGAAGGGTGGTCATCACAGACTTCAAAGAAAGTGATCATAGCCTATATTTCAATGCATGGAAGCACAGAACTCATGGTTAAGCACATTACAAGGACACTCATAGACCTAGATGTTAACATCAGAGTACTAAACCTTGCAAATGCTAGTACAGGTGAGCTTATAATGGAACTTGTTGATTCAGGAGCCATGATCATAGCCTCCCCCACAGTATTAACTAGGCCGCATCCATGTGCAGCCTACATGTTATACCTTGTTAACATGCTCAAACCACCAATAAAATACGCTGCTTTGATAGGCTCATATGGTTGGGGCACCCTCATCGAAAAAGAAACCAAGAAACTATTTGATACAATGAATGTCGAATTCTTGGAGCCCGTGATCGTGAAGGGCAAACCATGCGAAGAAGATTTTGAAAGGTTAGACAAACTTGCACATGAAATTAAAGAAAAATTGGAGGTGATAGAATGATAAGTGAAAGGATGGAGGAAGCCCTGAACCGGCAGCTGAACGCGGAATTATATTCCGCCTATTTGTATCTTTCAATGGCCGCATATTATGAGGCCTCTGACTTGCCAGGGTTCGCTAATTGGATGCGAGTCCAAGCACACGAAGAACTGACACATGCCATCAAATTCTTCGATTACATCACCCAAAGAGGGGGTCGGGTAACCCTTGAAACGATTGAAAAGCCCCCAGAAGAGTGGGAATCCCCAGTTGATGTTAGTGAACATGTACTAGAACATGAAGGGAAGGTCACAGGCCTAATAAATGATCTTGTGGATTTGGCCTTGGAGGAGAAGGATCATGCCACCTACAACTTCCTCCAATGGTTCGTCGCTGAACAGGTTGAAGAGGAGGAATCAGCAGGAGAAGTCCTCAGAAAGGTTAAACTGGCATCTGAATCAGCGGCAAGCATGCTCATGGTGGATGCTGAACTTGGAAAAAGGGTTTTTAATCCACCTGCTGATGAATAAAAGGAGATGGTATTGGTGGAAGATGAAAAAAAGGGGATGCCCCTAATAGGTGATAAATTTCCTGAAATGGAAGTGCAGACAACACATGGGATGATGAAACTCCCAACAGAATACAGGGGAAAATGGTTCATATTATTCAGCCACCCAGCAGATTTCACACCAGTCTGCACAACAGAATTTGTAGCATTCCAGAAAAGGTACCCCAAATTCAGAGAACTAGACTGTGAGCTGATAGGATTAAGCGTAGACCAAGTATTCTCTCATCTAAAATGGATTGAATGGATAAAAGAGAACATGGAAGTAGAAATCGAATTCCCCATAATCGCAGATACTGGAGAAGTAGCTGATACCCTCGGCCTCATACATCCAGCAAGGCCAACCAACACAGTGAGGGCGGTTTTCATCATGGACCCGCAGGGTATAATAAGGGCTATACTATATTATCCGCAGGAACTTGGACGTAACATGGATGAAATATTAAGGATGATAAAAGGTTTCAGGACAATCAATGAGGAAGGCGTCGCCCTGCCAGCTAACTGGCCCGAGAATGAGATAGTTGGCGAGGGTGTTATTATACCACCACCAACAGACGTGAAAACCGCCAAAGAAAGGAAAGATAAAGAGAACTGTTTTGACTGGTGGCTTTGCTACAAAAAACCATAAGATTGGGGGAGGTTTTAGTATGGAGAAGAAGTTTTATGAACTGCCAGAGCTGCCCTATGGGTATGATGCTCTTGAACCTTATATTTCAGAGGAACAATTAACCATCCATCATCAGAAGCATCACCAGGCCTATGTAGATGGTGCCAACAACCTACTCAGAAAATTGGATGAAGCCCGAGAATCCAAAACAGGCATAGATTATAAAGCCGCTGCAAAGGAATTATCATTCCACGTAGGGGGATTTTTATTACACAGGTTTTTCTGGGAGAATATGGGCCCCGCAGACGAGAATGGGGGAGAACCCCATGGTAAAATCAAAGATTATATCGAAAAGGACTTCGGAGGTTTTGAAAGGTTCAAAGAGGAGTTTTCACAGACTGCTATAAGCACTGAAGGGTCTGGTTGGGCCATGCTAATATATTGTCCTTTAACGGATCGTCTGTTCATAATCCAGGTTGAGAAGCATAACATCAACTTGATACCGCAATGTAAAGTTCTTCTCGTATTGGATGTGTGGGAGCACGCCTATTACCTCGACTATAAGAACCTGCGCCCAGATTATGTTGAAGCATTTTGGAAGATCATAAACTGGGACGAAGTAAACAATAGGAT
>LGEU01000005.1 GCA_001507955.1 Methanobacteriaceae archaeon 41_258
TACGTGAAAAAAGAGCGCAGATATGGTGAAGCAAGAAGAGAATTGAGATTACCAGCTAAGATAAAAGTGGACGAGGCTAAGGCAACATTCGAGGATGGTGTTCTGACAGTAGAACTCCCAAAGGTAGAAGTTAAAAAGAAACAAACCCTCAAAGTAGAATAAAACTTGCAAAAATTTTCCATTCAGGGAAGGTATATTTCAAGTCCACTGGGACAGGATGGTATGAACTTGCCAATGGGAGGATAAGGCCTCACTGAGGAGCCTCCATCCACCAGGGTGGGGGCAGTTCACAGACTTTAGTATCTTACTTTCCCTATATGTCTTGTGCTTCCCGGATCCTTGTTATTATAAGCTGCAAGATAATATATGAACCATTCAAGTGGTATGATTAATATGAAAGGTGATAATAGCCTGTTAAGGTTACTGTAGTCTTTCATTGAAAAGATTATATTCTTTGCATTGATTTTCTCGCAGAATTCGATGGATTTCCTCGTCAGAACATCACCCGGAAGATCAGCCTCTAAAAAGACTACTGGAACACCCTCTTCAACTTTTTCAATTAACCCGTGTCTAAATTCTCCTGAATAAAGTGGACAGGCGTGTTTAAGCGCTCCTTCCATGAACATTGTCATTGCAAGTTTATAGGCAAGACCATAATTCGGACCGCTACCCATACAATAGAATATATCATCATCCTTAAACTCAAACGCAAGGAGCCTGTTCTCCTCTTCTGTCTCAGTTATGAGCTTATCAGTGACGCTCGGCAACTTCTTAAGGTCCTTTAGTATATTTTTTGAAATTTCATCATCATAGACTCCAAAGAGGATGTAATACAAGCATAGTAGTTGGTTTATATATGTTTTTGTCGCTACTATCGCATTCTCCCGCTTACAATGGGTTAATATTGTATCATCCGATTCCCTGGCCATGGTACTGGCGGGTTCATTAGTTATTGTTATACTTTTGAGGTTATATTTTCTAGCTTTCCGCAATGCTGCAAGGGTATCTGCTGTTTCACCAGATTGTGAAGTTAATATGATAAAAGAATCCTTATCTTGGATTTTTTTATGATAAAGGAACTCATAACCTGTGAATATATTTATATCCATATCATAATAAATGTTGATGGCGTCACGTACAGAGTAGCATGTTGAAAGGGAGCTCCCGCATCCTATAAGGTATATTTTATCATATTCCCTTAGTTTATCGGAGATTTCATCCATATGAGACTTTTCCCTTTTTAATGTTTCCCTTAATGATTGTGGTTGTTGAATGATTTCATGATACATCTCATACTTCATATTCATCCCCTATTTTTATGGCTATTCTAGCAGCTTCAACTGCATCGGCTGCTAAAAGTACTATCATGGGCTCTTTTCCCCAATCCCCCTTATGGTATATTACATCAGGTACCCTGCCTATCCTTTTAACAGCGACTTTAACACCCCATGGTATGGTCGCCCCTTCTTTTTCTTTGATCGCCCTTGGCTCTTTTCTCCTATCATAATATGAGACTTTAAGACCCATCCTTTCACAGATTTCTATAATGGCCTTATCATATTTTATGTTAATCCCACTCCTCAATGTGGGATCATATTTTCTTATCTCTAATATAAGACGTGCTAGATGTGAAGAAGCACCATATTCAGGTTCTCTGCATGCGAAAACTTCCCTCTTATGGACTGTGATCCTCCCTGGGATTCCTGCCACGTCATTAATTGTCCTGGCATTTTCTTTCGCCATCACTATATTCGTTCTCACTTCTGGGATGAGCCTATAAAATCCCCCTGAAGAGGTGATCATCTCAAGGGCTTCTTTTAAATTTTCAATCTCTAATTTGATACGATCCACCTCCAATAGTATTTTATATAAATTATAATCATATAAATTGCGATGGGAGGTTGGTTATAATGGAGAAGGTTAAAGAGTTTAAGGGTATAAAAGGCAATTTAACAGCTTTCCGTGAGGAAGTTGCGGATGTTGAGACAATTGGGTATGCTGGCGTCCCAGGTGTCTGCACCCCATTCGCAGAACTTTTCGCATACGCTGCAAGGGACAAAAAGAGCATTTTCATCCCAAACACGGACTTTGAAAAGGCCAGAGAACTTGTATTAACTGAGTATGGTGTTGAACTAGGAGATGTAAACCCTTATAAAGTGGACGCCCTCATACTCTTAGGAGGCCTTTCAATGCCAAAGATAGGCGCCAAGATTGAAGATGTTAAAAAACTGATAAAAGAATCCTTAAAAGATGGTGGGAAAGTTATTGGCGTCTGTTTCATGGACATGTTCAGAAAAGCGGGCTGGTATGAAAAAATCGACTTTGATTGTGTTATCAATGCTGACATCGAAGGATTCGTGGTAAAATAATGTGGGGTGGAAGATATAGGAGATTACGAGGAAGTGAAAAGCCTCAAATCCCTTAAAATGGAGAAGGGCTTATTATATGAGACTATAGTTACAACTTTAAATGGTGAAGGTGAAGGTAACGCAGCACCTATTGGTGTGATATGTAAAAGTCCAAAGGAAGTAATATTATACCTTTATGAGGGAAGCCACACCCTCTCAAATATACTAGCTACTGGTAATTTCACAGTTAATATTACAGATGATCCCATCCTGTTCACAGAGGCCACCCTAGGAGACCTCGAAAGTGACTATTTCATACCATACTCTGAATATTTGATTTTGAAGGGTGCTTCATCATTTTTCACAGCAACCATGAAAAAGGTGAAGAGCATTAAAAGAAGGGACCGATACGGGGAATCTAGATTATTCATTATAACAGCAGATGTTAAAAGGATATGCAAGGGTAAAAATTTCAAAGAACCATTAAACAGAAGCATATACGCGATTATAGAATCCTTGATAAATTATACTCGTATAAATCGCGTTGAAAATAAGGGGGATATCATAGATCGTATATTAGAAATGAAGAGGGTGGTTGATAAGGTAGGAGGATCCAGGGAGAAAATGGCCATGAAAATGATAATAGATTCTCTCAGGACAAAATTGGATCAACAAAGCAACGCTCTTCAACGTTAAATAGTCCTTTGTCGCTTAAACGCAACCGCGGGATTACAAGGAGTGACAAGAAGGACATTGTCATGAAAGGATTGGACAAGCTTGATCCCATATCTGCCACAAAATCGTTAAGTTGTCTAGCTTTACATGCAAGAATATTCACCCTTTCATGGGACATGAGACCAGCAACTGGCAATTTAAGATGCATATATTCATCAGGGGCTACCGCGACAAGCCCACCAACCCCTTTAAGGACATCAACAGCCTCCATCATATAATCGGTGGAGGTGCCGACAACTATTAGATTATGAGAATCATGGGCAACCGTAGATGCTAGGGCACCCTCCTGTATGCCGAAACCTTTAACAAAACCGTTTCCTATGTTCCCATGGCCGTATCTGTCTATGACTGATGCCTTCAGTATGTCATCTTCTGGGAGTGGTTGTATTATCCCATCTATGATGGGGAGTTCCCGTGCAGATTCTGAAGTTATAATCTGCCCATCAAACACGTTGATGATCCTTACTCGCGCCTTGTTGCCAGAGGCTTGGATCTCCAACCTAGATGGTTCAAGGTCTTTTATCCTGATTTTCCCTTGGGGTGGTGTTCTCTCTTCCCCCCTGATTCTGAATAATCTCTTACCATCCTTTGCAACGAGTCTGCCGTCGATAAATACTTTCTTGACTGTGAAATTTTTCAGGTTATCTACTAATACTATATCGGCACTCCTCCCAGGGGCTATTGCACCAAAATCTAGTGAGTAATGGTCCGCAGGGTTTATTGTGACCATTCTAACAGCTTCCACTTCATCTATACCATATTCCACGGCTTTCCTGAGGATAGCGTTCATATGGCCTTCAATGAGATCCCCAGGTTCAATATCATCAGACACTAGGAAATCCCCTCCTATGCTTGCAAGTTCCTGAAGGTTCTTCGCGGATGAACCTTCCCTTATCATGACCTTCATTCCCAGTTCCTTCTTTTCCCGAGCTTCTTCAGCGTATACGGACTCATGATCAGTTGATATACCCTTCTCCACATACTTGCAAAGATCATCCCCCGATAGGAGTGGGGCATGTCCATCTATAGGCTTGCACGCCTCCCTCGCGACTTCTATCTTCTTGATGACCTCTGGGTCCTCTGATATGACACCTGGAAAATCCATCATCTCCCCCAAGGCCACTATGTCATCCCTCTCAAGAAGGGTTCTTATTTCATTGATTCCTATCTTTGCACCTGCTGTTTCGAATTCTGTTGCGGGTACACATGATGGTGCTGTGAAAAAGAATTTCAAGGGGACCCTCTTTGAATCCTCTATCATGAAATCGATCCCTTCAAGACCCATTACATTGGCTATTTCATGGGGGTCGCTTATCACTGCGGTGGTCCCATGGGGTATGGTGGCTTCTGCAAAAGATGATGGTGTCATCAGCGAACTTTCAATGTGTGTATGTGAATCTATGAAACCTGGAAGTAGGATCCCATCGAAATCCGCTTTTATTTTTCTCACAATCTTGATTATACCATCTTCTATGATTATCTCAGCAGGGTATATATCCCCTGTGAAAACATTTAATATGTTCCCTCTTAGCAATATTATCACTTGTTCTTTTTGATTTCATCCCATAGGATGGGTAGGAACGCCCCCACATCTGTTACAACACCCACGACTTGGGAACTGCCACGATCAGCAAGTTTTGTCACTGTTGCAGGGTTTATATCTACGCATATGCTTTTAACATGAGATGGTAGAAGGTTTCCCACGGCTATTGAATGTAGCATTGTAGCTATCATCAGCACTATGTCAACTTCCCTAATGTAGCGTCGCATTTCATTTTGGGCCTCCACGACATCCGTTATAACATCGGGGAGTGGTCCATCATCCCTTATAGATCCGGCTAATACAAATGGGATGTTATTCTTGACGCATTCATACATTATACCCTTTTTCAATACATCCTTCTCGACTGCTGCCTTTATGGAACCAGCCTTGTTAATCTCATTTATAGCATAAATATGGTGGTGGTGGCCTCTGCTTACTGATTCACCTGTTTTGACGCAGACGCCCAAGGATGTACCATAGAGGGCGTTTTCGATATCATGTGTTGCGAGGGCATTACCCGCGAATAGTACATCAACAAAACCCTCACGTATCATCTCGGCAACTATGGGAGCGGATCCTGTGTGCACGACAGCTGGCCCTGCTACAAGGGCGATTTTACCACCATTATCCTTTACTCTTATGATCTCTGATGCTATTCTCTTGATGGTAGTGATGAGGGGTTTTTCGGATGATACGGCGCTCCCCATAAATTCAAAGATTCCCTTTTTCCCGCGGGGCCTCTCTGGGGGGGATACTCTTATACCTTCTCTTCCAACGACTACTAGGTCCCCCTTTTTTATTTCCCCTATTGGTTTACATCTTGCAGTTTTTGTCTTGGGGTCTACCACTATCATACAATCCATTTCAATGTCCTGGACTTCCCTCCATTCCCCTTCATAGAAGATGAAAGTGGGGTGGTTTGTTGTAGAGTAAAAACCATCAGGTAACACCTTATCTTTTTCAGCTGCTCGGAGTTCCACTTCTTTTATCTCTGCTATTGATGCGCCTATCTCGCTTAATTCATCAAGTATTTCGTTTAAATGGGATGGTGTATCAGCCGATACGAGTATCCTAGCATAACTTGGATCCGTCTTCCTTTTACCGATCTCAAATTCAAGTATCTTGAAATCTCCACCCATATCCATTATCACATCCAAGGCCTTTGGGAGGATTAAGCTATCAATTATATGACCTGAAAGTTCAACTTCTCTAGTGTTCATGTGTGAGTGCACCTCTTATGATTTTAGGGACAATAGATCATGGAGAATCTTAGCAGCGTTGAGCCCGGTCTGATCACCTTTCACCGGGGATGTGACCTCCACAATGTCAACGCCTATTATATCTTTTCTGCTTATAATTTCAATGAACTTTTCCATATGGAATGGTGTGAGTCCACATGGGGTGGGGTTACCTACCATGGGGGCATATGAGGGGTCGAGGACGTCCATGTCAACTGTTACATATACCGGGCCCTTAATATCTTTAAGTTTACTAGTCACCTCTTCTATATCCTCATGGATCATCTGCGAAGTGTAATATTCAATTTCATGTTCCATGACAAATTCTATTTCCTCTCTGGATGCAGATCTGACACCTACCATGATTATGCTCTGAGGTTCGAGCTCATATACCCGCCTCATTACTGTTGCATGTGAGAATCTTCCATCATAATGATCCCTCATGTCCATGTGTGCGTCAAAATGGATAATAAGAGGGTTGTGCTTGGATTGGAGGACTTTTACAATGGGGTAGGTTATCGTATGCTCTCCTCCAAGTATTAAAGGTTTAAGCTCATAGGATAGTAGGCTAGTTAATGTGTCTATTATCCTCTTTGATGTTTCCTTAAAGTCTCCTGCCACGACCCTAACATCACCCAAATCAAAAATGGGCACTTTAAGCTCCCTATTAAATGTTAGATTATACCTTTCAAAATTATAGGATGCTTCTCTAATTGATGATGGGCCGAATCTAGCCCCTGGCATATAAGTTGCTGTGGAGTCAAAGGGGATGCCCAGCATGCCAAAAGCATCCCCACTTCTCGGGGATGATAGGAATTCTTTAAGGGATTCTCTCCTTGAAAAAGCAAATTTTGAAGAATCCTCCAAGTATAGGAACATATCATTTAACTCTCATAAGTTTATTTTTACCCATTGTGGTAATGTACTCCACCTCACTCCCTTCAACAAGTTTATCCTTCAAATCCTCGGGGATGGGAGTCTCAAACGTTTCATAGGTTTCAAGATCCATTAATTGGACATCATCACCCATAATAGCTAATACTTGGGCTGTTCTTTTATCAATTATGGGTATCTCTATCTTAGCGTCAACAGGTTTCACTATGCTCCTCTTCTGATTGTCGAATATGCCTATCGCCTCGATACGGGCCTTGGCAGAGCCATGTTTTCCCGGTGATGACGTTGATATGTTCATGATCTTTGATGGTTCGTCATCTATGATAACATATTTTCCGACCTTCAAATTTTTGACTTCCACTACCTTCTTTGACATCATCTATACCTCCCAATAAGATAAAACTGATAAAGGATTTTTTTATATTATTAGTGTTACCAACCATTATATAAAACCTACCACTACCCCACATTTCAGGTTAGTGATGAATATGAAGGTTTCAATTACATCAGGAAAGAGTGAAGGGCCTACCAGGTTAAACGCCTTTGATAACGCTCTTATAGATGCTGGGATAGGCGATGTGAACCTTATAAAAGTTTCAAGTATAATTCCTGCTAATGCACAGATAGTTAGATTACCACCCCTTGAGACAGGCTCAACAGTTAATTGCGTACTCTCACATAGAATCTCCAATAGCAGGGGAGATCTTATATCAGCTGCCATAGCAGTCGCATTATCTGATAATATGGGGTGCGTGGCTGAGAATGGTGGAATAAACAAGGATCCTAAGATTATAAGGGAAGATGCTATTTTCATGGTTGAATATATGATGAGAAAGAGGGGTGAAAAAATAAAGAACTTAATAGTGGAAGAAATAAACCATAAAGTCAAGGAATGTGGTGCTGTGGTAGCGGCGCTAGTATACCTATAATGAGGAATCATTTTTAGGTGTTGTGGGAATGAAAAAATCTGACATTTATTATTGGAGGAGTACAGCGATCAAAATGGCTGAACAAGTGCAAAAGGCCATAGCCCCCCTCGTGGGTAAAGAAGAAGCCAGTGAAATAATAAGAATGGGTGCTGATGGGACGCCGACAAAACTAATAGACCTTATAGCTGAAGATGAAACCATAAATGTGCTGGAGAATACTGGGAGACCAGTTACATTAATCAGTGAAGAGATAGGATACCTTAAAATAGGTGAAGAAGAGGACTCAGAGCCCCAGATAATATTCGTCGTAGACCCACTCGATGGAACCACAAACGCCATCAAAAACATACCATTCTATGGCATATCCATTGCAATTGCAGAATACCATTCCAGTAATGTTCTACCATCGTTAAATGATGTGAAGATGGGTTTTGTTAAAAATTTTGCCACCGATGACATTTACGAGGCCCTAAGGGGACATGGAGCACGCTTAAATAATAAAAAAATAAAGCCATCTAAACAAAAATCCCTTGAAGAATCCTCAATGGGCGCCTTCATCTACGGTACCAAATTTCCCAAAGTCGATAATATATGTCGTATTATCCGTAGGATGAGAATACTAGGCTCAGTGGCATTAGAACTTTCATATGTTGCCAATGGCGCATATGACGCATTCATGGATCTGCGAGGAAATCTTAGAGTAGTTGACATAGCCGCTTCAAAGTTAATAGTTGAAGAAGCTGGGGGTATAGTCACCACCGAAAAAGGGGATCCTCTAAACGGCCTCTTAAATGTTAAAGAGCGTACTTCACTCATAGCAGCTGGGAACAAACAATTACATCATGAGATAATGAAAGCATTGGAGGTTATCTAATGCGTATGGGTGTGGTGGCACGCCTCGACATGCCTATGGCTATTAAATTAGCAAGGAATGTCATTGAATTCTTAATAGAAAATGGTGTTGAAGTCTCCATTGACACATCACTAGCAGACAAAGTCCCAGAATTCAAAGACCTGGCAAGGGATCTAAAGGAAATGGACGTTGACATCATCTTAACCATTGGAGGGGATGGGACAATACTACGCACCCAAAGTTTCATAGAGGGAAAGAAAATACCATTACTTGGAGTGAATATGGGTACAGTCGGATTTTTAACAGAAATCGACCCCAAAAATGTATTCCAAGAACTCAAGGAAGTTCTGCAAGGAAATTATATAATAGAGGAGCGAACACAATTAGACGTCTACCATCATGGTAAATTACCATCAGCACTCAATGAAGTTGTTATGATGACAAGAGAACCTGCGAAAATGTTACACATCCAAATATTAGTCGATGACGAGGTTGTTGAGGAATTAAGGGCTGATGGGATAATAGTAGCAACACCAAGCGGTTCCACAGCATACTCCATGTCGGCTGGAGGTCCTATAGTCGACCCAAGAGTAGAAGCATTCATAATAGTCCCAATATGCCCCTTCAAATTAAGCGCAAGGCCACTAGTAGTGTCTGATGAAAGCGAAATCAGGATAAAATTATTAAAAAAGGGTAAAAAGGCCATAGCAGTGGTTGATGGGCAATTCAAAGAAGAGATAAATTATATGGAAGAACTAATTTTTCAAAAATCTAAAAACAAAGCCTACTTCGTGAGGTTGACTAAAAACTTCTACAAGAAGGTTAGAGAAAAGTTAATCGAGGGGGGTATAACACCCAGCAAAGAATAAGGTCGTATAATAATGGAAGCGCTTGTAGTAGATCTTACCCACGGCGGCATCACAATAGCACTCGCACTTAAAAAACACTTTAAAAAAGTATTCGCATGGGACATCTACAATACCCTCAACCAAAAAAGTAAAAAAATCCTCACAAAAAAAGGAATAAAGCTCGTCAAAAAAATCCCAAAATCAGATAATCTGAAAATAATAGCACCCATACACTGCCCCCTCAATTTAAAAGTCGACTACACACACCATGAAATAGTGAAATTCCTCCTATCAAAGGATGAAAAACTCTCCAAAACCCCGATAATAGAAGTTACAGGAGTTAAAGGCAAAACAAGCGTAGTATGGATGCTTAAAGAGATCCTGCGAGAAAAAAATCCCCTAACACTCAGCAGCCTAGGAGTCTTCTTATCCGAAAAAAAACTTAAAGAGAACATAAGCATAACACCAGCAAGCATCATAGAAGCAGTGAAACTCGCCAACGGCCTAGATTACCAAGTATGCATATTCGAATCATCCCTAGGAGGGACAGGCCTCGCAGACGTGGGAATACTGACCAACATAGTAGAAGACTACCCCATCCAAGGAGGAAAAGAAAAGGCAAGCCAAGCCAAAGCCCAAATATTCAAGAGTAAAATAACATGCTGTGAACACACAGCCTATAAAAAATACTACAGTCTATTCAAAAACGTGAACACATTCTCCATAGCAGAAAAAGATGCCAACATCCACGCCACAAACATAGATTATGGCCTTGAAAAAACCCGCCTAAAGGTACATGTAAAAGGCCTTAAAACAATAACAGGCAAAGAATATAATATTAAATTCCCAGTTGAAAGTTTCGCCCCGGGTCCACACTACCTCCTAAACCTACTGGCAGCAATATCAGGTGCACTAACCCTTGATATCAATATAAAACAGATACAGGAAGGTCTCAGAAACTTTAAAGGTGTCAGGGGTAGAAGTTCCAGACGCAACCTTGATGAAAAGATAATAATAGAAGAGATAAACCCTGGTATAAATGCAGAGGCCATAAAATACACACTAAAGATGGCTGAAAATTTCAACACCCCCATTATAATATTAGGGGGAGATTATGGGATTACCTGCGAAGAAATAGATGAGAATAAAACCGCCAATATACTTGAAAACTCCACTGGGGAGATTATATTAACAGGAGAACTAGGCAAGAACATCCAAAAAAAACTCCAAAAGAAAATCCCCCATATTGAAAATAGAGAAGATGCCATGAAATATGCGCTTTCAACCGCCAAAAAACATATAATATTAATTTATCGTTCAGAATATTCTAAACTCAGAGAAAGATAACCCCCAAAAAATGGGAGGGATCATCACCTTGAGGGTAGGGACAAGAGGAAGTCGCCTCGCATTAAAACAAACAGAAGATATAATAGGCAAACTTTCAAGGATAAGCCCAACTAAAATAGAAAAAGTCATAGTGAAAACAAGCGGTGACAAAATAAAAGATTCACAATTATATAAAATTGACAGAAAAGGCATATTCACAAGGGAACTAGATATTGCCGTGTTAGAAGAAAGGGTGGATTTTGCAGTCCACAGCCTAAAGGATGTCCCAACAGAAATAGATGAAAACCTAACAATAGCAGCAGTACCAAAAAGAGGATCGCCCCACGAAGTACTAGTATCAAGACTAGACTGGGATGAACTACCAGCCAATTCAAGAATAGGTACCAGCAGCCTCAGAAGAGAAGCCTTCTGCAAACACTATAAAAAAGAATTCAAACTAGAACCCCTACGTGGGAACATAGACACAAGGATAAGAAAAGTCATGAAAGGAGAAATAGACGCGACTATAATGGCAGAAGCCGGACTAAAACGCCTAGGACTAGAAGAGAATATCAAGAGGAGATTCCCACTCAAATACATAACACCACCCGCTGGCCAAGGAGCCCTAGCAGTTATAACAAGAAAAGACAATCCCCACCTCAACCTAATAAGCAAACTAAACCATTATAGGTCACTGCAAGAAGTTAAAGCAGAAAAAAGTGTCTTGAAAGAACTAGGGGTCGGTTGCCAGTGGCCCCTTGGTGTGATAGCCCGAACACGAAATAAAAAACTATGCTTATATGCTATCCTTTTATCAAGAGAAGGTGATATATTATCGCAGGTAACATTAGAGGGTCCCATCAACAAAGCCCAAGAGTTGGGTGAAAAAGTCGCGAATGAAATGGAGGACTACATTTGAGAAAAGTAAATGTAGGAGTAATCGGTGTAGGGGCGATGGGTTACAATCATGCGAGAGTTTACCACCGCCTCAAAACAGCCAATCTCATAGCAGTAGCAGATATAATGGAAGAAACATTACAAAAAGCCTCAAAAAAGTATAATGCTCGCGGTTACCTAGATTATGAGAACCTCTTAAGAATACCAGATATAGAAGCCGTGAGCATCTGCGTGCCAACAACACACCACTACCAGGTGGCCATGGATGCAATTGAACACGGAAAACACGTACTTGTCGAAAAACCTATCGCATTCACCTTAAAAGAAGCAGAGGATATGGTTAAAAGCGCGCGGAAAAAAGGAGTGAAACTCGCCACAGGACACGTTGAAAGATTCAACCCAGCTGTGAAAAAAGCAAAAGAACTTATAGAAAATGATGTTATCGGTGACGTGGTATCAGCATCGGCAAAAAGGGTTGGACCATTCCCGCCAAGGATAAAGGACGTTGGCGTGACAATAGATCTTGCAATCCATGACCTAGATGTGATGCACTATTTATTCAGCGAACCGGTAACTGAAATATATGCAACAATGGGTAGCATACTCGAAAAATGCAAATTCGAGGACCATGCAGAGATCATGGCAAAATTTGAAAGTGGCATAACAGGCATGCTAGAAGTTAACTGGTTAACCCCATATAAAAGGAGAAAACTAGCCATCACAGGCACTGATGGAATAATCAACATAGATTACATAGACCAAAGTATAGATCTTTATGGTAAGTTCGCCCAGGACGTGCAAATAAAGCATGAAGAACCATTAAAAAATGAGATAAAATCATTCCTCATGTCAATCATAAATGACGAAGAACCTGAAATAACAGGAGAAGATGGGATATACGCTCTTAGAACAGCCCTTGCAGCTATAAAATCCGCAAGGGAACATCGCCCCATAACATTAAACGGGGACCTATAGGTGTGTGAAATGACGGAAAAACTCATAAAAAAAGCCCAAGAACTCCGAAAAAGGGGGTTCACCACAGGGGAAATCGCAGATGAATTAAACGTTTCAAAAGACACTGCAAGATGGTTAACACTCCAAACGAGTGTGAAATCTATAAAAAAAGCTCCATTAGATTTTGCCATAGACTGGGAGAGCCTTGGCGGGAGCTCCACTCGGATGAGACACGTTTCAGCCGCCATGGCAGATCTTGCATTAGAATATGGGGAAATAGATGTGGTGGTTGGAATAGCGATCAGCGGCATCCCCTTCGCCACCCTCATGGCTGATGAAATAGTTTCAAAATTGAAAAAAGACATATCACTGGCAGTTTTCCATCCGATAAAACATAGGAAAGGTAAAGATGCTAAGGGTGCTATAAGCAGCAACTTCGCAAAGGTTAAAAATAAGAGAGTGCTCATAGTAGATGACGTGATAACAAGTGGCAAAACAATAAAAGAAGCTGTAACAGTATTAAAAGGTCAGAAGGCAGTCCCAGTCGTGGTAACGGTACTCATAGACAAAAAAGGCATTTCAGAGATTGATGGAGTCCCTGTCACATCACTTATAAAAGTTAAAAGACTTGGCTAAATATACAATCAAACCCGACCGCACCCTCCCATGGGGTGGGGGGAACTCCAATAGACAATCCACCCAGTGAAGTCTAGTATCAGCAGATAAAGGATAAGCCCTTATATTCCCAGTGGGTGGGGGTTCTCCTCAAGTTTATGGTCTGTATCTTAAGATCGCCCCCATACCACCAAAGGCTTTTAAAAGTTGGATTCCCTCTTCTGTCTCAGTTGATATTATCTCCACTTCAGAGCCAACTGTTTCGGCAATTTCCACAAGATCATCAATAAGATCCTTGGAATCGACTATTTTCATCTGATCATTACACTTGGGACATTCTCTTGGTTCTTCCCTTTTTATTGTTAGATCCATTTTATAGTTGCAGGATGGACACTGATAAGTGGCTCTCTTTGCCCTCAGATCCTCTGATAACAAAAGTACTTCCACAGCCCCCATTTGGAGATAATTTCTCACTTCCTCTTCTCCATAGGCTGCCAGTCCATCCTCATTTATGAGTTCAGAAAGGAACCTCTGGACTAATTTTTTCTCCCTCATCACATCAATTTCTGTTAAAACATCCATTGATTTGTCTATAACTTCTCTTATACCAAATTCGCCAGTATAGGATGTGTCAACCGTTGTTATGATCTTTTTCTTAACCTCATGGTGCAAGTAATCTCCTTTTACAAAATCCTCCTTAGTATGCCCTGGACCCCCAATGATAATCCCTTTAAGGTCGGGGATTGACAAGAAGGCCTCGTTCATATGATCTCCTATTCTTTTAAGGAATTCGTGAGCTGCTAGTTCTATCAGTCGGTCGAATCTCCGCTGGGACTGGCCTCCGGCCTTGTGCTTCCCTGGAACGCCACTTGTAAGTGTTTTCAAGATTTCAACTCGTTTACCTTTTAAGAGTGCTATTGTAGCCTCTTTACGGTCAAGAACGGCTAAACCATAAATTTCCTTCTCTTCTAACATCTCCTTTAAGGGTTCAAGGTAAAATTCAGAATTACAATGATATATATAAGTTTTTATAGGTTCTGGTGGCTCGAAAACATATGTCTCCATCTTTTCAGTGCCAGGTCCTCCACGGGGTATCATACCAACGAACATTACAAGACCGTTCTCTGGTGGGCGGGGGAACAACTTCAAACGTTGCATTATAACTTCTATAGCTGACTGAACATTTTTCCTAGTCTGTTTACTTTTAATATTAGCACTTTGACTTAACTCTTCCCTCATATGCCTAGTCACGTCACTTATCTGCCTATCGGGGGGTATATACACTGATACGAGTTCAGTGCCCCTACCTTTCTTCTCTGCAAGCTCCTCCAAAGTCCTTCGAAATTCATAAAGTTTCTTTGATGATACCTTACCCAAAAAGATCACTCCTTCCTAAAAAATTTTACCTATAATTAAGTTATGCACAACAAATAATATTAATCTAGTAGAAATCCTTTGTATAAAAATTTACAGTGGGGAGACCTTTATGAAGATGGTGATTACAATAGGCGGATCTGTTATAATGGAAAATTTCAATCCAAAAATCTTCAAGGAATATGCTAAGATCTTAACAACCCTACAGGACGATAACAAAATATTCATAGTCATAGGTGGGGGTGAACCCGCAAGAGATTATATAAGATTGGCAAGAGGACTCGGCGCTAACGAGGCCCAATGTGACAATATTGGGATAGAAGTCACACGCCTCAATGCAAAGATGCTTATAATAGCCCTTGGGGAAAGAGCCCACCCAATGGTACCCCACAACTTTAATGAAGCACTTGAATATTCTACAACAGGGAAAATTCTCGTTATGGGTGGGACAGAACCCGCCCACAGTACAGATGCCGTCGGCGCTCTACTCGCCGAACTTGTAGATGCCGACATACTTATCAATTTAACCTCTGTGGATGGATTCTATGATAAAGACCCTCACAAGCACCCCGATGCCCGCTTCTATAAAGAGATAACAGTTACTGAAATGCTCAACCTTTTCAAGGATAAAGATTGGAAAGCAGGGACTTATGAGTTCCTCGACTTAACAGCAATCCATATTATAAAAAGATCAAATATCAAATGTATAATAACAAATGGTAAAGATCCTATGAACCTTATAAGAGCACTAAAGGGTGAGGTTGGCACGAAAATAATCCCAGAATAGATAGGAAAATGGAGGATCGAATGATGGTAGAACCGCATAAACATTGCCCAGTTTGTGGGAACCCCATACCATTAGATGAGAGAACATGCTCAAAGAAATGTGCAGAAGTTCTTTTAAAAAACCAGCAAAGGGTCATGAGAACACGGCTCATATTCTATATTGTACTGATAATATTCATCGTAGTCTGGTTGTTCGTAGTATTAAGAAAATAGGATTATAAGACCATAAATAAGCAGGATCAAGCCTATAATCACCCCTATGAATATGGGGTTGAAGACTAGGATACCCACAACAAAATAGATTAACCCAACAAGGATGCCCATAACCCCAAGAGTCCTTGTAACATACACATCCCATGCAGAGAAAACAACTATAAAACCTGCTATGATGAAAAGCAAACCTGTAACATATAACCAGAAACCTGCAAAGGCGATTATGAGGATTATCTGGAATGCTAACATAGCCCCTACAAAGATTAACAAGACCGCGAAGATGAACCACAAAAGAGAAAGTCTCCTATAATATCTTTCCTTTAACGCGTTTAAAACCATCCAAACTCCGATCAAAGCCAAAATTACACCAGAGAACATGCTAATGGCCTTCACACCCCCCACAGGGGATATGAGGAAGATAATACCTAGGATAACGGATATTATACCTGCCAATTTCTTGGATACCATCTAATCCACCAGGTTATTTATATTTCCCCGATGATTCATAAACTTTATCCTTCCCATCACACAAGTCCTATAAGGAAGTACTCTTTGTCACCCTCCAAACCAAGTAGATGAGAGTGTTAATATGAACCGCTTGACAATCACAGGCATCATATTCATGATAATAGGAATTATCTTACTTATAAGTGACATAATAGACCCTATCATAACCTCGTTTACTCACATATTCCTCATGGGGTCCTCAGAGGGAAAAGACATCATATTCTTCCTCTTGATGGGTAGCATGTTAATCCTAAGCCCCTATATTAGGAATGGGAAGGACAAAAATTTTTATCTTCTCATCACAATAATATTAGCCATCTCAACTTACCTCATAATAATCATGGCAGAATTTCTAATAAGGATTAAAATGGGCATGAACCCATATACAACATTCGTAACATTTAACCCGGCAGCTACAACGAGCATTACACACAGTCACCTCCCCAAGGCATCCCTAAGCTCCCTCACAAATATAATAGCCCCCACCCACATACATACCGCATCCTCCCTCAGAGAGTATACCCCACCATTTCTCCTCCCTTGGCTTCTTATAACCTTACCCCTCATTTACGTTCTTGGCCTTCTCTCCTTGGGAGACCGCCGAAACTTCCATAAAGTAATACTTATATTCGCGATAACCACAACCATGATAGGTATGATAGATGGTGGTCTTTTCTCCACACCAGCAATGGTAGGCCTTTCAGGCATGCTAGGTATGAGGGCTTTAAAAGTCCCATTCTCCCCAAAGAACCTTATAAACCCTTCTATAATCATAGCATCACTTATAATCCTGAGAATAATAATAGGTTTAATGTTATCGACACCAGAATACTATGAAGTAACCTTGCTGCAACCAAAAGAAAATATAAACCTAGAAAGCTTTAAAGTACTTTCAAGTGAAAGATTAGATGATAAAATGATAATAAGATTGTCACCAGACTACAACGAAATCAAGTTAATAAACGGGCTCACAACCACCCTCAATGGTAAATGTAAAGGTTTCTTCATCACATGGAACTTCTACTCCTTCTTCAGGTGATGTGGATGAAACTCACCATAATCATACCAACATATAATGAAGAAGAGTACCTTCCAAGGCTTCTTGAAAGCATAAAAAACCAGGACTACAAGGATTATGAAATCATAGTCGCTGATGCCAATTCAACAGACAAAACCCGAGAAATAGCTGAAATGTACGGTTGTAAGATCGTTGATGGGGGTTTGCCTGCTGAGGGCAGGAATAACGGCGCTAAAATAGCCCAAGGTGAGCTTCTATTATTCCTTGACGCCGATGTGGTTTTAACTGAAGGTTATCTCAAAGAGGCCATCAAAGAATTTGAAAGCGAAAATCTTGGCATAGCCATAACTCAGATGATACCACTATCAACCAGAAAAAGGGATAAGATACTCCATGAGTTCGCGAATAGGTTCATGATACTCACAGAATCCATAAAACCCCACGGAGCTGGATGTTGTGGCATATTAACACGTAAAGAACTCCACGAGAAAGTTGGAGGTTTCGATGAATCACTAGACTTTGGCGAGGATACAGATTATATAGAAAGAATAGGGAAAATAAGCAAATTCAAAGTCTTGAGAAAACCCCGCTTACTAGTATCCATAAGAAGACTTGAAAAAGAAGGATTAAAAGACCTAGCATTTAAATACACCAAGAGCACACTCTGTGATTTTCTAGGTAAGAAGTTAAGCGCTTCAGAATTAAACTACACCTTCGGACATTCCACGAAAAAACCTAAAAGGATCCTATATTCAGTATGTGGAGAGGGTATGGGGCATGCCATCAGAAGCGGCGTAATACTAGAAGAACTTATTAAAGACTATGACGTGTTAATATTCGCAAGTGACCGAGCATACAAATACCTCAAAGAAAGATTCGAAAATGTCCATGAAATATACGGTTTCAACACAGTATACGAAAATAATGAAGTTAAAGACCTTAAAACTTTTCTAAAAGCCATGAAAACATTCCCAAGAGACCTTAAAGAAAACCTGAGCTTGCTCTATAAAATGGCCCGGGATTTCAAACCAAATGTTGTCATATCAGATTTTGAATTCTATGCAAGTCTCATAAGCAACATACTAAGAATACCCCTCATAAGCGTGGATAACATGCATGTGATAACTCAATGTAACATAGAATACCCAAAAAAGTACAGAAAGGATAAACTAAAGGCCGAGGCTGTTATAAGATCATTTATCATAAGACCGAAACGTTATATTATAACGAGTTATTTCTTCCCCAAGATCAAAAACCCTGAAAAGGTCGCTATGTTCCCACCGATCCTAAGAAGGAAGATAATGAGTCTAAAACCATATTATGGGGATCATATATTCGTCTATCAAACAAGCAAATCCAATATCAGATTATTAAAGACCCTTAAAAAAATTAAGAGAAAATTTATCATATATGGCTTCGACAAGGAAAAAACCGAGAATAACCTATATTTCAGAAAATTTAATGAGGATGAATTCTTCAACGATCTTCGATCAGCTGCTGCGGTGATCACCAATGGAGGGTTCACACTCATAAGCGAAGCCCTCTATCTTAAAAAACCAATTTATAGCGTCCCTGTTAAAGGGCAATTTGAACAAATCCTTAATGCATTCTACCTTGAAAAACTAGGCTATGGTGAATTCCACGAGGAAGCGGATAAAAAGTCCATTAAAACATTCCTAGAAAAACTGCCAGTGTATAGAAAAAAATTGGAAAAATATGAGGGTGGGGATAATATGGCCCTCATAGGAGAACTTAAAAGGACTATTGAAAAACTCTCATAAGATTATAAGGTCACACCCATATCCAATTGCTCTGTCAATTCTTTGTACCTGTTTCTTATCGTCACTTCAGTTACACCTGCAACTTCTGCAACATCTCTCTGGGTTTTCCTTTCACCAAGAAGTACTGAGGCTATGTAAAGTGCTGCCGCAGCAACCCCTGTTGGACCCCTACCAGATGTTAAGCCCTTTTTCATGGCCTTTTCGATTATTTCGATGGCCTTTGATTGGACTTCCCCGGATAATCCTAATTCTGTTGCGAATCTTGGCACATAGTCTACAGGTGATGTTGGAGGCAATTTAATATTTAATTCCCGTGTTAGGAACCTGTAAGTGCGGCCGACCTCTTTTTTACTTACTCTTGAAATTTCGGCGATCTCGTCAAGTGTCCTTGGAACGTTGCATCTTCTGCATGCGGCATAGAGTGACGCTGCGACCACTCCTTCGATGCTTCTACCCCTTATAAGTTTGTTTTCAACTGCCTTTCTATATATCATTGATGCAGCTTCTCTCACGCTTCTTGGAAGTCCAAGATTTGAAGAGTCGCGGTCCAATTCGCTCAAAGCATAGGCTAAGTTTCTCTCTGTGGCGCCAGAAATCCTGATTTTTCTCTGCCATTTTCTTAACCTGTACCATTGGGCCCTGTTCCTTGCTGGTATGTCTCTACCATAAATGTCCTTGTTTCTCCAGTCTATCATTGTTGACAGGCCCTTATCGTGTATTGTGTAGGTTAGAGGCGCGCCCACTCTTGTGCGTTTGTCGCGTTGTTCATGGTCGAATGCTCTCCATTCTGGGCCCATGTCTAGGAAGTTGTCATCTATGACTAATCCGCAGTTTCCACATACAATCTCAGCTCTTTTATAATCCCCTCTAAGGTCCTCGGATCCGCATTCTGGGCATTTTGTTTCTTTTTCAATCTCTGAAATTCCCCTTTTCATTTTCATTTTTTCCTTTTTCGTTTTTTTCGCCCCCATTCTCTCTCTACATATAAAGTTTCTCCAACTCGCTTCTCAATTTTTTTAGAATTTATTGCACGAATTGGTTTTATTAGAATATATGGCATTTTTGTCGGGCCGAAAATATCCTGGACTTTACCAAGTAATTGTCCTTGGGATGTGAATACTTTGGCTCTGAAGGGTGGTGTGCTCTTTGAACGTGCTATGATATTACCTCGATTAGAAACATGTGAAATTTTCCCAAGCACTCTCATAATAATAACCGAAAATTTTATATATTATAATTTTATGGAGGTTATATATAAATTTTACGATAATTGGTTCTGTTAACTTATTGTTGGTGAAATGAAAAAATAAAAATTATCGAGTTTACGTCTCCGCTTCGTTAGAAACAAATTTTGTCAACTTAGTTTGATAATAAGTAGCTTCTCTTATCAAATCTTCCCAACCATTTTCTATATTCAAATCAAATCTACAAGCTTCAGCAGGCGTTTTACCTTTCAAGTTCAGATGAGGTCTTAGGAAATTGTAGTAAACAAACCAGCCATCTAGCCATACTTTGGCTGTTTCTTCACTTTTCAACCTCCTAAAGGTTTTAGCCTATCATTTAGAGTTTCATGAAGTTTTTCAACAACATTATTTGTTTCTTGCTTCTATTCCAGCTCTTCTTACAAATTCTTTATGCTCTTTATACCTGCTGTAAAAAACTTTCTTGAAACCTTTTTCATAAGCCCATAAACCATCTACAACTACTCTTTTTGGTCTTTCAACCGATCTTTCTTTCGCTTGTTTAAACAGCTTAATAACTTCTTCTATAGTTCTTTCTTCAGATAAATGAGTAGCAACCAAAAATTTAGTATCAGCATCGATTATTTCCCAGAACCATTTATATTCACCATCGCACTTTATCATTGTCTCATCAACATGAAATTTCCCACTTAGTTCAACTTTCAGATTATCTGGGAAAGAAAAATTGGCTCTGTAGAAATTATATTTAAATTTAGATGGATAAGTGTTTTGCGTAGAGATATATGTCATAGCAGTTGTTTTTTAGTTTGGTTTCTTTGTTTCTTAGTCGGTCGCTTCGGCTTTGGTTTTCATCGCCGAAAACTCTTTTCAAAACTGATATTACTGTTTCTGCCAGGCTTCTGAGGTGATATTTGGGTTTGCTGAAGAGTGATAGCATTCCTAATCGGTATTTGCCTTTTTTATTCTTTTCTTAGGTGGTATCATGCTGGTTGCTTCCAGTTCTTCGTTTATGACACGGTGTATTTCTTCCTTGTCGAATGCTTTGTCTAAACTGAAACCTGATGGTTTATATTTCTTAGTTTTCCTTATAGTGGGTATTGCATCTTTGGAGTCGTGTCTAGGTCTGCGAGCCACTTTCTGGGCCAGTATAACTTGTGTTCGTGTGTCTATTGCTATTTGGTTTTTTGTGTAGCTTTTCCTCCACTTTTTATGTTGTTTTTTGATTTTACGTGCGTAATATAGACTCGCCTGGTCACTGGAATGTCCGGTTCCATCAATCGCCACCCATGGTTCCTTAATATCGAATAATCCCACAATAAAATCGAGTATTTTGTCCAGAAAGTGAGATCCAAGACGTTTGAAAAACTTCTGCAAGGTAGTATAGTGCGGAACAGTTTTTAATCCGAGCATTTCCAGTAATTTAGGCATTAACTCAATAACTGCTGTGAATTCACGATATTCAAATCTTAAACGCATTTCAAACACATTAAAGCCATAAGCTGATGCTGAGTGTACTTATGCTTTGATTTTTCGCAGGAGTAAGCTGGTAAAGTCATTTCAGCCACTTTAAATGCCACACGGGTAAATTTTATTAACTCGTTTTCACCTAAATCACTCATGGGATCACCTTCAGTTTTTGGTTAATACTCGATATGTGATCCCATCATACTTATATGATTTCTACAGAGCCGAAAAATTTAAATATTTCGCATACTAATCAGGTTTATGAAGTTTCCCGAAAACATTGCGGGAAATTGGTGTTAGGCGTAATTCAAACCCCCTCGAAAAAACAGAAAACTTTGTTAATTTTTAACCATAAGGATGCAATATGACACTTGAAGAAAAAATAAGTAAAATATTCAAACTAGATAGTGATGAAGCGTGGTTAAGACACGCTAATCCTTGGAGTGCTTATTCGCGTTTTTCTATGCTTCCACTTTTAGCCATCTCTTTTTGGAGCAGAGTATGGCTCGGTTGGTGGGCGCTTGTCCCAATCATTATTGTCCTATTATGGTTATGGCTTAATCCGCGAATATTTCCTAGAGCAAAAAGCACTGATAACTGGGCATCAAAAGCAGTTCTTGGCGAACGTGTCTGGATGAATCGTAAAACAATACCTGTTCCAAAGCACCATCTTTATATACCAAATATCTTGTCAGTGGTTTCAGTAATTGGAATGATTCCTTATATCTGGGGGTTATATTTTTTGGAAGTATGGCCAGTAATTTTCGGTGGGGTTGTTGCTTTCCTCAGCAAATTGTGGTTTTGTGATCGTATGGTATGGTTATATGAAGATATGAAGCATTTGCCAAAGTATAAAAAATGGCTATTCTAATGAGGGGGTTTTTGAACTCACTCCGCTACGCTTCGTGTCACGCTGCGCTCTCCTCCTTTCATTCGTCGGGGCGTATAACAGCGGATATGAGGTTCGCCCCTCGGCTCGGGGCTCACCCAAATTGCTCCCTACGGTCGCAACTTCGTTTATCCGCAAAACGTTATGCAAAATTCACCTCGTGCCTCATTCGTTCATGGCCTGTTACGCATGGAACAAAAGCAAAGTTTTTTATACTAAATGGTCTATTCATAAACCAGACAAAAAACGAGGAACGCAGTCCATGAACCTGCATGATGGCGAACTCAAGCCCCTGTCTGGGTCGCATAAAAGTAAATATCCGAACTTGGCGCGGATATCCTCCAAAAGTGCCATCATATTCGAACCATGAGTGCGGATATGAACGAGTTAGGCGAAATAGCGGCATATAACTGAGGTAAAAAAATGAATACTAATCTGACTATCATTGTATTTGTTGCTATAGTAATGATTGGACGAATATTTTCATCAATTCATAGAAAAACAGATAAGATAAAAACAATTAAAAATATTTTTTCTGACTATACTGCTTTGATTATTTTGATTATTCAAATGATTTTCATTTCTTTGCCAATTATAGAATACTACTTGGTTAAAAATGATATAAATCCAATAATTTCTGGAATAGGAGGACTGACCATTTTTACTGGGTTTCTAATCTCTTTTTTTGCTAATAAAGAAATTGGGACAAACTGGTCTGCATCTATTGAAAAAGATAACTCTCAAAAATTGATAACATCTGGAATATATAAATATATTCGGCATCCGTTATATTTTTCAGGACTTTTAATATTGTTAGGAACAGTAATATATTTCCAATCTTGGTGGAGTTCAACAGTATTAATTCCTTTTTATTTATTAGTAAACTGGAGAATTAAACATGAAGAGGATAATTTAATTAAGTTCTTTGGTAATGAGTATAGACAATACATGAGAAAAACAAAAAAAATAATACCTTTTTTATACTGAATGTGCCGCTACATTCGCCTAACAGAGGCTATAAGCCATTAAAACGGTGCATAGCCGCGAGACGTTATCGGAAATTGCGAGCCCGCCTGTAAAAATTTATAAAGATATGGAGGTTTATGAGTATGAAACTATCAAACGAAACAAAAGTGTCCTTAGTAACTGTAGTTTGCATTTTGGCACTCGCGGTAATATCAAAAAATGTTCTTCATGCACAGCTTGATTTTATTTCCCAATATGGACCTGTATGGATGTTGGTAGTTTATTTATGTACAAGGGAAGAATGCAAAAAATCAAAAATTTGTGATAACCCTTTGTTTTGGTCAATAGCAATAATTCTTATAACGTTAGCAATTTTGGTCGTTTATGCAATATAATCTTTGGGCGGGCTCGCAACTTTTCGCATCTTCGGTGCTCGGTCTCGGCTTTGCCGAGACTCTGATAACAGCGGATAAAGGGGAAATCAAAGATTTCCCCAAATTGCTCCTTTTGGTCGCAACTTCGTTTATCCGCAAAACGTTCTCCGAAATTCACTCCGCCCCGCTAAAAGGATTTAAATAAATCATTTGCTTATTTGAAGTATGGTTAAAATATATGAGATAAAATCAAGAAGCATAATACATAAAACCAAAATTCCTGGCGTTGATTGGGGTATTAATTATTATCGTGGTTGCACTCATGGATGTCTCTATTGTTATCTGAAATTTCTTTGTAAATGGAGAAAAACAAAAAGAAAAATGGGGAGAATTTGTTGACGTAAAAATAAATGCACCAGAATTGGTTGCTAAAGAAAGCAAGGACAAAAAGGGAACAGCTATTTTATGTACCGGTGGAGACCCATATCAGCCGATCGATAAAAAATACCAATTGACAAGGAAAGTTCTTCAAAACTTAAACCCAAATTTAAACTATCAATCTTGACAAAATCTGATTTAATCACAAGAGATATTGATTTATTTAAACGCTTCAAAATCATAGAATTAGGTCTGACTATAACAACACTAGATGAAAATATCAAAAAAAGTATTTGAACCATTTTCTTCAAGTTCACGCGCAAGATTGGAAGCATTAAAGAAATTGAGACAAGAAGGACTTTATACCTATGTTTTTGTTGGTCAGATATTTCCATACTTAACTGATTTAGAGGAGATTTTTAGAGAAGTTTCGCCTTTCGTTAATCATTTATCCTTCGAAGATTTGAATCTGAATCCATGCAGAAAAGAAGTTTTTGAAGCAATAAAAAAGAACTTTCCTGAGTTGGAAGATAAATACAAAAATTTATCAAAGGAATTTTGGTTTGAAAAAGAAATTAAAAAGTTGGGTGAAAAGTATGCTCTGCTTCGGGGCTATCGCCCACGCCTAACAGGCGGGTATCTGAAGTCCGAGCGTAGCGAGGATTTGGCGGAGCGTAGCGAAGCCAGATACCCGCCAGACGTTATACCAACAATAAGTTAACAGAACCCGATAATTATATAGATAAGAGACCAAGACCCCATAACTCTCTTTCAAAGCTGCATACCCCCCAATTTTCAGCTACCTTGATGGTTTCTTATGATAATTCTCCCATAGTATATGGCCGCGAGAAAACCGAAGAAAGTTGGGGTTATGTAACTAGCTAACCTATCAATCACACTCGCCGCCATCACATGATCCGCGGATATGCCAGCAACTGCAAAGAGAGCGACGAGTATACTTTCCCTCAATCCAAGAGCGCCTGGGAGTAATGGTAAAAGTGATATTAGAATCCCCACAGTATAGATTATGATCAAAAGGGCTATTGGGGGTTCCACGCCAATAGCCAGAAAACAGATAAAAATACGGGTTAAATCAAGAAACCACATAATCAATGAGAGTAAAAAACCTACTATCAACACTTTCCTGTCAGTTAATGCCATGGAAAACCCACTACTAAACCTGTTAACGTAAAAGATCATCTTATCCTTTAAATTCCTAAATTCAAACCTTCTATGGGTTATATTTCTAATGAAAGGTAAAACGGATTTTATTATACCTAATACTATCCTCTGGGCCACATCCCGCCTAGCCCCAGCATAGATCACCACCGAAAAAACTACTATAGTGAATATAATAAGGAAACTCACTATAAGACGGGTCCAAATAGAAACCGCCCATGTCATGATGAGAACGGCTGAAAGTAAAGATATTATAGCGAATGGTATGAACTCAAACACTCTGTCAGCGGTTGAGGATGCGAAACCTATCTCAAAGGGGGTTCCCCTAAGTTCAAAGAGAAGATAAGCCCTCAAAGGCTCCCCCCCAGCAGCCCCAGGGGTTATATTGTTCCCAAAAATGCTTGCAAGTAACATGAGAAATAACGAAAAAAATCTAGGAGACTCATCTACAAGGTTAAGTATCAAACGCCAACGAAAAGTCCACACAATGAGGATCATGCCCTCAAAGACAAAATTCAAAACCAAAAAAGATGGATCAGTCCTCTTCAAGGCCAAAAATATCCCCTTAAACCCGGCGAATAAACCTAGAATGAATATTAAAACCGCAACAATTAAAAATGATAATATAATCGTCTTTTTATGCTCTTTTATATAATTAAAAATGCTTTGACCCTCTTCCATCCTCTAAACATCCCCCAGGAAGTTACTTTAAACCGAGGATCCTTGAAAGTGGAATCCCATCCTCGATTAGTCTGCTTATATCAGCTTCCCTCTCTTTTATCCTGAAAGCTTCTTCCATTACAATATCTAAGAGTTCCTGGGGGACTATCACCACACCTGACTCATCACCAAAAACATAA
>LGEU01000141.1 GCA_001507955.1 Methanobacteriaceae archaeon 41_258
AGTATTTCAACTGGTTCTACAGTGTGTGTTAATATGAACCCGTCTAGGCAGACCATACTGGGTAAGAGTACTTTCTTGTTTTCTGACACCTTATATGATATGAGTATGGAATCAAAGGCTTCTTGTGCGCTTTCGACGTATACTTGTATCCAGCCTGAGTCTCTTTCGGCTATTGAGTCTTGGTGGTCGTTCCATATGCTTAGGGGAGCTGAGAGTGATCTGTTGGCGTTGGCCATTACTATTGGGTTTCTAAGGCCTGCTGCTACAAAGAGTATTTCGTGCATTAGTGCTAGTCCTTGGGATGATGTCGCTGTGAATACTCTTGCACCGGCTGCTGATGCTCCTACACATGCGCTTATGGCGCTGTGTTCTGATTCTACTCGTATATATTCTGCTTCTAATTCTCCGTTGGCTACGAATTGTGCCAGATACTCGGATATGGATGTTTGTGGTGTTATCGGATAAACGGGTATGACTTGTGGTTTGGCGAGTTTCACGGCCTCTGCGACCGCCCGATTTGTTGATATTATCTTTAGTGTCATTTTTCCCCACTCCAGGTTATCTTTCTCTTTCCATTTTTATCGCCTTTA
This sequence comes from Methanobacteriaceae archaeon 41_258, assembly GCA_001507955.1. GTDB lineage: Archaea > Methanobacteriota > Methanobacteria > Methanobacteriales > DSM-23052 > Methanothermobacter_A. The sequence continues at coordinate 591 of LGEU01000141.1, forward strand.
CGGGGCATTCTTCTGCACATATTCCGCATCCTTTACAATAATCATAATCTATCTCATATTCTGGGCTTATACATGCATCTGGACAGAATAATATGCAGTTGTCGCATTCTATACATTTTTCCTTGTCGAGGATTGGTTTGAAGGTTCTCCAGCTGCCTGTTTTGTTTCGACGGGTGCTTCCAGGTTCTTTTACAGTGGCTCCAATTTCCATTTATATTCACCCTTTCATGTTTTCATAAGCTTTTTTAGCAGCCTCTGCATTCTTTTCCCCGATTTTGCCGGGGAATGTTTCTTTGATTATCCTTATAATGGCGTCTATTGTTACTTCTCTTGTCGCGCCTGCGAATGCTCCCAACATTGTTGTGTTTACAATGGGTCGGCCTAGTATTTCTAATGCTATGCCTGTGGCGTCGATGGTATACTTTTTTGCTCCTGGAGGTGTTTGGGGTTTTTCTCTCGTGTTTATTATAACTGCACCGTTGGTTTTTAGTCCTGCGAATACGTCAACGACTTCTAGGAGGCCGTCATCTAGTACAACAACGTAATCGGGGTTGTAAATTTGATGTCTTCTTCGTATGGGTTTTTCATCTAGTCTTGTGAAGGCCATGACGGGGGCGCCCCTCCTTTCCACGCCAAAGAATGGAAAAGCCTGTGAGTACTTTCCATCCTCGAATGCGGCTTTTGCGAGGATTTCTGCTGCTGTGACGGCACCTTGTCCGCCGCGTCCATGAAATCGGATTTCGATCATGGTCTACCTCCAATTTTTCATTGTTAATCATTATAAAATTTTAGTATATATACATGATGGTCAATTTATAACTCAGAGGGGAATAAAATGAAGATCCTTATAGTCACAGGAAAACTCGCAGGAGAACTCGTAATAAAAGCTTCATCCACTAAAAAGCATGAAGTACATGTTCATATCGCAGACATTCCCATAGCAGCCTTCCTAACCCCCAATCGAATAATAAACGAAATCAAGAAAATAGATGATTCCATCACTTCAGAATTGGATCTTGTACTTATACCAGGCTTAATACCTAGAGATGCTAGTATAATAACAAAAGAGACAGGGATACCAGCCTATAAAGGGCCAACAGACGCCGCCGACCTCCCAATAGTACTCGACCTATTGGACAAATTGAAACTATCACCCAAGAAAGCCGCTGACAAGCTAATAGAAGAAGAACAGCAAAAAAGGGCCCTTAAGTTTATAAAAGATTTTGAAGAGGATGAAGAAAAACGTGAAAAATTACTAAAAAAAGAAGAGAACATCCTTGTAGGTGAACTCCCTGTTGGAAGAGATTTTCCAATGAGAGTCCTGTCAGAAGTCGCAAAGGCGCCATTTTTAAAAAAGGAAGAATTAATAAAGCAGGTTAATTATCTCGTAAAGAATGGAGCTGACATAATAGACATCAGAACAATACCAGGCGAAAATTTATCAAAACAGATACCAGAAATTATAAAAACAGTGAAAAGGGTAGTTGGCAACCTACCAGTGAGTATTGACACTCTGAACCCTGATGAGATAAAAGCAGCTGTTAAAGCCGGCGCAGAGTTAGTCCTAAGCCTTGATCATGGAAACTACAAAGAAGTATTACCACTATTAGAAGAAAAAAACATACCAGCGGTTATACTACCCACAGATTATACTAAAGGTTGGATACCAGAAACCGTCAAGGAAAGAGTAGAATCTTTAGAATCCCTCAAGAGAAAATGTAGAGGTATAGATGTTATCCCTGATCCTATCCTGGACCCCGTCAACAGTAAAAGTATCGTGGATTCAATAAAAGCTTGCAAAGAATATACATCGAGAAACCCAGAACCAATATTCTTTGGGGCTGGTAATGTCGCGGAACTCATAGATGTAGATTCAACAGGAGTGAACGCTCTACTCGCAGGTATGGGCATGGAATTAGGTGCCGGCATCCTCTTCACGCCAGAAGTAAGCGGTAAAAACAGAGGCAGCACATATGAACTCGCAGTAGCATCGCGCATGATGTTCCTTGCAAAAAATAGGAAATCAATCCCTAAAAACTTGGGTATAGACCTCATACTCTTCAAAGACAAAAGAAAACATGAAAAAATAAAAGAAAAAATAGAAGTCCCCATCATCGAAGCACAAGGTGGGATTAAATTCACACAAGACAAGGCAGGGAGTTTCAAAATACTAGTAGAGGATGGTAAAATAAAAGTTATACACTACAAAAACATGGAACCACAAATTGCACTAGTATCAGACAATGCCAAGAAACTTTATGAAGAAATCATAAAAAAGAACCTTGTAACGCGCCTAGAACATGCAGCATACCTTGGAGCCGAATTACAAAAAGCCGAAATAGCACTCATCACAGGAAAAGATTACAAACAAGACCTTGAACTCTTCCGGAAACCATTCAAACTATAAAACTGGGAGCAGTAGAATGTTATGTACAAAATGCGGCTC
>LGEU01000142.1 GCA_001507955.1 Methanobacteriaceae archaeon 41_258
TGTCACTTGGAGTCCATATGCCGCGTCTGTTAGCTTCAAGCACCCATGCAATCATTGATTGAGTTGCGAACGCCCCGTAGGGTCCTGGAGTGCTGAATCTTGGCGTTAAAAGGTTCTCGGCCATCTGTGTCCATAATTGTTCGCTTATGGAATTGCTGGTTACTGCTATTGCAAATGCGTTCTTGTACCTTGAGGCGTATTCCATCCAACCACTTGGAGAACTTAGGAGGGAATCCATGTATTTTGGATTAAGGAGCTGAGACCTTATCTCTAATTCGATTTCCTCTTTGATGTTCCTTGTAGTGATGGTATTCTTGTTCCTTATATCAACGAGTGAAGTGTCTGGGTTGCCGCCTAATTGCCTTGAAGCGAGTAACATTCCACCAAACCAGTCGTAATAGTCGTCTGTGTCGAGCAAACGCCAAGTACTGTCAAGGTTTTGTGTCATAAGATCCATATTTTTAAGCAGGTATTGGAATGTTCCCTTGTTCTGCTGTATACTGATACCATTGGGTGTGGACTTCCAAGCGTATGAAACCCTGGAAAGGTAAACATCTGCAAGTTCACTCGTCGTCTCCCACTTTGAAGTGTTTGGCAGAAGATCTGAGACTCCTGTACCTTCAAGTACGAGTCCTCTTAGGCCAAATACCCTGTCAAGGGATTGGTACTCATCATAGTGCTTTTTAACATAATTTAGGGTGTCATTGGCTGAAGCTGCGAGTTCAACAGCCCTATTCATCAGGTCTATCCAACCTTGGTATCCTGTGACAGCTGTCACAAAAACGTCAATCCTGGGCCTTGATATCTGTTGACCATTGATGACTATTTTAAGCTCTGATGGACTCATAAGGACGGGTTCTGGGTTCAGGTCTCCATTGGAGTTCCATACTGGTTTCACACCTAGCAAGTATAAGAATTCTGCTATTGCAAGGCCATCTGTCCTTAATAGTTCCGTGCCCCACATGACCATCCCTACAAGTTGTGGGAATCTTCCATGGGCCTTATAATAGTCTGTGAGTAGATTGTCCACGACTTTCTTAGCGGTTTCCCATGCAGCCTTTGTCGGCATCTTCTTTGGGTTGGCAGCATAGAAGTTAACGCCTGTTGGCAATACATCATTCCAAGCAGGGTCTCCGGCCAATCCAGGTTCTATGAAACCCCCATTAAGAGCATCTAGTAGATTCTGCCATTCTTTGTTGGCTCTGATCTTATTGATTGTATCATTTATGAACTCCAGATTAGTAGTGGTGATACCTTCTGGTATGGTGCCATTTATTATATATTTTATCCATTCCTTAGCTGTTTTTTTGATATTTTCTGTTTCGTTCTCATAGGCTGTGTCTTTGGATATTTCAGAATAGCTTAGTGTGATTGAAGGGTATAGTTTCTTTTTCACATTTTCAAGAAGATCTGACCTTGAAGATGCGATAGTAAAAACTTCCTCGAGAAGTTCTTCTCCATCGAGGATTTTACCCAAGCTGTGAAGTCCGAGGGGTATTATATCATTTTCAATTTCATGTAATCTGATATGGAGTTCTTCTAGGGCTTTGTTAAAGTCGCCTGAAATGTTAAAACCCATCTTTGAAACCTTTGCCTTTATCTCATCTTCAAGTTCGGGGAGTATTTGTATGTTACCTACTTTCAATGCATTCTGGTACTGGTGTATGAGATCATGGATTTCGATGAGATCACCATAGAGACCGCCCTGGACCATTGCGGGTGTCATATGATCTATTATAAGCGCATTGCTTCTGTCTTTCGCTACAAGTCCTTCACCAGGATTGGAGACGATATAAGGGTAAATGTTCGGCAAGTTAGTGAGTTGGAATGGCCAATCCTCCTCTGTTAGTCCTATCATGCGGCCTGGGAGCCATTCGAGGGTTCCGTGGGTTCCGAGGTGTATCATGGCATTTGCACCGAAAACCTCTTCTATCCATTTGTAAAATGCTATGTATTGGTGGTGTGGTGGCAAGTACGGGTCATGGTAGTCCTGTATTTCTTCCCATCCACGGCTTGGCTGTATCCCTATGAAGATATTTCCGAGGACTATTCCTGGGATTACTATTGTCCTATTTATTGTCATAACATCCCCTGGGGGTTCTCCCCATTTTGTGATAACTTCCTCCCTTAGTTTCTCTGGGAGTTCATTGAACCATCCAATGTATGTTTCGGGGCTTATGAGTTGCTTGTTTTCCTCTAAAGTGGTTTTATGTTCTGAAATGTATTTTTCAAGTAATGGTTTTGCCCAGGTGCCCTTGTTACCAGATTCTCTCAATAATGTGTAGAGTTCTCCTGGGGATGGTATTTCTCCTGTGTTGTAACCGTTTTCTTTGAGTTTGATGAGTAGCTCGTATAGGCTTTGGAAGACGTCAAGGTAGGATGCTGTGAGCCCATCCTTCCCAGGAGGATAATTGTATACTATGATGGCTAATTTCTTTGTGCTGTTTTCAAGTTCCCTTAGCTTCGCCCATTTATCTGCAATGTCTACTATTTTCTTAACACCTGTTTCTATTGGGATTTCTTCTCCATTGTCTGTGTATGATACGACTATTGGCGAAAATACGCCTTCGAAGCTTGGTATTGTAACTTGCCATGTCCATTCATATTGTGACCCTAGGGGATTGGTGAGACTTGAATTGTCATACAATTGCACGCCTTTGATCACTGGGATGTTCATTGTTGTAAGTTCTTGGAGCGCGCCCCCATTGGGGAGGTTGGGATAATTCAGGGACCATGAGTATAGTGATATTATGGCGTTTATGTCTCTTCCAAGGGATTTGGCGTTTACGAGTTCTTCTAGGAATGTGGTTATAGGTGGATTAGTCGCACCTTGGTATAGGCAGAAGGCGGCTCTGCCATTTTTTTC
>LGEU01000143.1 GCA_001507955.1 Methanobacteriaceae archaeon 41_258
CACCTACACACAACCAGGAACCTACACAGTAACACTCACCGTACAAGGACCAGGAGGAGAAAACACACTAACAAAAGAAAACTACATAATAGTCTACCAAGGCCCACAATTCACACTCGAAAACCTCACTGTGACTCCGACAAGTGGTGTGGCGCCATTGAACATTACGGCGACAGCTAAACTGACAAATACTGGTGACGTGTCAGGAGATTACACAGCAGAATTCAAAGTGAATGGTCAGGTAGTGGATGCAAAGACTATAACGGTTCCTGCCAGGCAGACCATAAATGTAGAATTCAGTAGGGTGTTGCAGGCCGGAAACTACAACGTGACAATAGACGATCTTGCACCAGCGACTGTGAGTGTAACTGCTCCGGCCGCTAATATAACGATAAGTAACCTTACGGTGTCACCTACAAGTGGTACGGCGCCATTAACAATCACTGTGAGTGCGGAATTAACAAACACTGGCACAGCCGCGGATGACTACACAGCAGAGCTTAAGGTGAACAATGTTGTTAAGGACACGCGGACAGTGACAGTTGGAGTTGGAGAAACCAAGACTGTAACATTTACATGGACATTGACTGATGCAGGAACTTATGAGGTGACGATAGGCGATCTTGCACCGGTGGCTGTGAGTGTGGCTCCGGGTGGTATTACAGTAGCTGATCTTGTGGTGGCTGCAGGCGAGGTTGTGGCATATTATGGGCAGTATGGTGGTCTGCCGGCTAGTGTGACGATCGCTGGAAATGATTATAGCATGGCTCAGTTCCTTGACCTGCTTTGTAAGGCAACAGTTAATATAAATGTTGGTGATTTGTCAGCGATCATGCCAAGGGATGTTGGAGCAGCTTCAAGCCCTAGTGGAAGTTACAGGCATGGCAGGCTCTACAGAGGCGAGTATCTGGATGTTGCTAGTCGCATTATAAGGTTTATCAGTGCAAATGGCCGCGCACCCAACTATGCAACTACAAGCCTTGGAAGAATACCATTCCAACAGCTGGTCTACATGTACAGTAAAGTCATAAGATTCTATGGAAACTACAATAGGCTGCCAAGGTATGTTACAACGTTTGTGATTGTTGAGGGTCAGAGTGTTGGTCAGCTTATTGATGCTGCTTCTAGGGTTGGAGCTTATTATGAGCGTTATGGTAGGTTGCCAAGTGAAGTGACGGTCAATGGGCAAGGGTACAGTATGGCGCAGTTCCTCTACCTGCTTTGCAAGGCGACGGTCAATACAAATGCTGGTAATTTATCTCCAGTTTCTGTGGGGAGTGTTGGAAGTCCACCAGCTCCCAGCGGATGGTACAGGCATGGCAGACTTTACAGGTCAAGTTATGTGCAGGTTGCAAGGAATATTATTTCATTCATTGACAGTCGTGGCCGCGCACCAAATTATGCCAGAACAAACCTTGGAAGAATACCATTCCAACGCTTAGTCTACATGTACAGTAAAATCATAAGATTCTACGGAAAATACAATAGACTGCCAAGATACGTCACAATTTAACCCCCCCTTTTATTTTTTTGTTAGATCCACACCACTAGTATTACTTGTTTTCTCCCTTCACAGAGTAGTAATACACTATGATTTTTTTATGATATTATTTTTATATTACCTAAAAACTAGTAATACTTTCTCCATAAGATATATATATAACTATATTAAAAATTAAAAATGATCAAAGGAAGGGAGATTGGTTACGATGGAAAAGTTTCATAAGCTGTTGTGTCTTATCATCCTAACAGTTACAATATTCTCATTAACTTCATCATCTTACGCTGATCCATATTGTGGAGGCTTAAAACTCGAAACAGTCAAAAATGGGACTGTAAGTGGTGGGCTTTACGTTGATACTTACCTTGGCTGCACCGGACCAGCAAATTATAGCATGAATAATGCTGGCGATTCTAGTGTACTATATACTTTTAAGGATTTGCCTGCTAATGCAAGTGTTTCATGGGCACAACTCCATGTACTTGTATACCAGGGACATATGCAGAATGATTATCCGCTTAACGTGAATATCACATATAATGGGCATCTTCTAGAAAGCACACACCTATCTTCACAGTACGTTTTCCCTGAGTTGAATGAAGGAGCTCCCCAGTATGTTCAGATAAATGATCATATTGTGCGGGTTACAAGCGACTATCTCCTCTGGTATGATGTGACCAACATTACGGGAATTAGAAACTGGGCTAATGTGACCACATTTAATTGCACTACAGATGGTCGCATAAAACTTATAACCCTTGTAGTAGCCTATGACATCCCTGGAAGCACTGACACTGTCGACTACTGGGTTAACATGGGCCATGACGTGGACAATTATTATTACACAGATTATACTGGAGAAAATTATATTGGGGATACTGCTTTCAGATCAAATATCATAGGTGAAATTAAAAATGTTACAGCGACTGTAGTTTATGCGAGCAGTGTCGACGGCACCTATACATTTAACGGGAGGAGGCTTTCAGGTAATCAGTTAACTGGAAGTTACAGTGGATTAAATAGATGGAATGTAACTGGTCAATTCAATCCTACTGGAGAGAACACTTTAACATATGATGGTGCATTAACAGGTGGTTATGGCGGAAAAGGTTTTTATAAGATTATACTTGCCTTACTTGAGGCCAGGTATGAGCCACCTGTCATCAGAAAACCAGAGCTCTGGATACAATCCAAGCTTAAGGGAACATTCTATAAAGGCTTGACATATAATGTCACTGCTCTGCTTGGAAATGCAGGTGATCAAGACGCTAGTGGGGTTAGGGTTGATTTTGTTGATAATGGTGTGAGAGTTGGTAGTCGCATTATTCCATTAGTTAGGAGCGGTGAGACAACTAC
>LGEU01000144.1 GCA_001507955.1 Methanobacteriaceae archaeon 41_258
AAGAATACACAAAAAGGGCCAAGGAAAAACTCAAAATACTAGAAGAATCACAGGCAAAAAAAATCCTAGAAGAAATAGCAGACTTCATAATAGAAAGAAAACATTAATCCTTGGGGACTATAATGAACCTGGAAGAGATAATATACAAATACGCCCTGATAAACGCGGTCAAGCATAAGGGCAAGGCCATGGACAAGGCAGTTATAGGAGCAGTTATGAGCAACGAACCACAACTCAGAAAAAAAGCCCAAAAAGTCCTAGAAAAAACAAAGAATATAGTGGAAAAAGTCAACAAACTAACCCCCAAGGAACAAGAAGAAGAACTAAAAAAGTTAGGAATAAAACTAGAAGAAAAAAAAGAAACCGAAAAAAAGAGGGGACTACCACCACTACCCAACATCCAACAAAAGGTTATCCTAAGATTCGCACCCAACCCCAGCGGACCACTACACATAGGACATGCAAGAGCAGCCATACTAAACCACGAATACGCCAAAAAATACAATGGAAGCCTAATACTCCGCATGGAAGACACAGACCCGAGAAGAGTAGACCCAGAAGCCTACAAGATGATACAAGAAGACCTAGAATGGCTAGGAATAAAATGGGACAAACTCATAATACAAAGCGACAGAATCCCCATCTACCACGAATATGCGAAAAAACTCCTAGAAAAGAATGGAGGATACATCTGCACATGCAAACCAGAAAAATTCAAAAAACTAAAAGACGAATCCAGGCCATGCCCATGCAGAAACCTCCCAAAGGAAGAAAACCTCAAACGCTGGGAACAAATGCACCATCTACCAGAGGGAGAAGCCGTCCTCAGAGTGAAAACAGATCTAAAACATAAAAATCCAGCAATAAGGGACTGGGTAGGCCTCCGTATAGTAGATGAGGCCCACCCGCGCACCGGCAAAAAATACCGCATATACCCAACAATGAACTTTGCAGTAACAATAGACGACCACTTACTAGGTATAACACATGTACTAAGGGGAAAAGACCACATAACAAACACAGAAAAACAAGAATACCTCTACCAGCACCTCGAATGGGAACCGCCAACATTCATACACTACGGCCGACTACACATGGAAAACATACAACTGAGCACATCCAAGACAAGAGAAGGAATACAAAAAGGAACATACAAAGGATGGGACGACCCAAGACTCGGAACAATAAGAGCCATAAAAAGGCGCGGAATACAAGCCCAGGCCATAAGAGAGGCCATGATAGAAATCGGCGCTAAAATAGCAGATTCAACCCTAAGTTGGAAGAAAATCTACGGCCTAAACAAGAACATACTAGATGAGATGGCCAACCGATACTTTTTCGTGGCAGAACCCACACCATTCGAGATTAAAAACCTGCCAGAGCACCTGAAAGGCACCATCAAGAGGCCGCTGCACCCTGACCACCCAGAAAGGGGCCATAGACAAATACCATTCAATGGCAGAGTCTACATCCAAAAAAACGACCTCAAAGAAGCCAAAATATTAAGACTCGTAGACGCAGTTAACGTAAAAGTAAGAGACAAAAGCCTAGAATATCATAGCAGGAGCCTAGAAGAGGCGAGAAAACACAATGCAAGGATAATACACTGGATCCCCATGGAAGATAACATCCCAGCCAGTGTGATAATGCCAAACACAAAAATCATAGAAGGCCTCCTTGAACCAGCCGCCAAGAAACTCAAAACAGACCAAATAGTACAACTTGAAAGATTCGGATTCGCAAGAGTAGATAAAACAAACCAAAAAACCATATTCTATTACACCCACAAATAAGGAGGGTTTAAAGTTTGACACTCATAAACGAAAATTATCTACACCTCGAAGAAAGCTACCTATTCTCCACTATCAACAAAAAAGTGGAAAAATACCAGAAAGAAAACCCCGAAGCCAATATAATAAGCATGGGCATAGGAGATGTTACAAGACCACTACCCCAGGCCGTTATAAAAGCATTCAAAAAGGCAGTGGAAGAAATGGGTCGGAAAGAAACATTCAAAGGATACGGTCCGGAACAAGGATACTCTTTTCTTCGAGAAGCGATAATAGAAAACGACTACAAGCCAAGGGGTGTTGAACTAAACCTGGAAGAAGTTTTTATAAGTGATGGTGCAAAGTGCGACACAGCAAACATCCAAGAAATATTCAGCACAGAGAACAAAATAGCGATAACAGACCCAGTATATCCAGTGTATGTTGAAAGTAATGTTATGGCAGGCCGGGGAGGGCCACTAGACAAAAAAGGCCGCTACAAAAACATCACATACCTCCCATGCACCGCAGAGAACAACTTCCAACCACCCACGCCAGAAGAAAAAGTAGACTTGATTTATCTCTGCTACCCGAACAATCCCACAGGGACAAGCTTGACAAAAGACCAGCTAAAAGAGTGGGTGGATTATGCAATGGATAACAAAAGCATAATATTATTTGATGGGGCATACGAAGCCTACATACAAGAAGAAAGGATACCACATAGTATCTATGAGATAGAAGGGGCCCGCGAGGTTGCAATAGAATTCAGAAGCTTCTCAAAGACAGCAGGATTCACAGGTACAAGATGCGCCTACACCATAGTACCAGAGGAATTAGAAGCAGAGGACAGTCAAGGCAAAACCCACCAAGTAAACAAGTTATGGAAAAGGAGACAAACCACAAAATTCAATGGCGTATCATATCCAGTACAGGTGGCAGCAGCCGCAACATACACAGAAAAAGGACGAAAAGAAATCAAAGAATCAATAAAATATTACATGGAAAATGCTAGGATAATCAGGGAAAGCCTAGAAGATACTAGC
>LGEU01000145.1 GCA_001507955.1 Methanobacteriaceae archaeon 41_258
GCTGACAGAGTCGAGGTTGATGTTCGGCTCAGCAAAGACAATGAACTTGTCATAATCCACGATCCGAGGGTGGATAGGACAACAAATGGTACTGGTAGAGTGGAGAATATGACACTCCAACAACTAAAAAGTTTAGATGCTGGAAAAGGAGAAAAAATACCAACACTACAAGAAGTTATAGAGTTCCTGGAGGGTGCGAAACTAGTAATAGAGATGAAAATTCCAGGCATCGAAGAAAAAGTTCTAGAGGTTATCCATGAAAACCACCTGAAAGATATATTAATAACATCATTTTATCATGGTAGTCTCAAGAAAGTGAAAATCCTAGATGAGAACATAGAAACAGGGGTCATATTTTCATGCCAACCCTTAAAACCGGAAAGACTAGCATTAGACGCCAATTCAGATGCAATATTCCCAAAACAAAAATTCACAGACCAGAAAATGATAAAAAGAGCCCATAAACATGACATAAAAATATACCCATGGACAATAGACAACCCAAAAACAGCGAAAAAACTAATAAAATTTGGAGTAGATGGGATCGTGACAAACAAGCTAATAGGCCCATACCAAAACAAATTAAATACATTCAAAATTGCGCAGAATGATACAAGATAATGATTTTTTCAGATTGATTGGAGAAGTCCGTTCATTTAATTTTTTTGCCTTGCTTTAGTATTTTCGTATTCGGACAACAAGCAAATATGTCGTTTATTTTCATTCAAATCTTCATGGGGGGCTTGTATGCCTGTAAACCGTTATCGAGGAGTTCCTATAACAAAAAAATTTTATTAAACAATCCGTATAATAGATAGTGAGAAAAAGTTTAAGTGATGATCATGTCAAAAACCGGGGATATTAAGATAATGAAAGAATTAAAAAAGATCAAAAGAGATTTAAAATACATAAAAGAGCATATGGTAGATGTGGATACTATTCTAACGGCCGATGAAGAAGCATTATTGAGCATGGCAAAGAAAGAATACGATGAAGGGAAACCGTACATTTAAAGGATATAAAAAAGGATTTAATGTGACCTATGAAGTCCATTTAAGCAGAAGCGCATATACTTTCCTCAAGAGATTGTAGAAAGGATACAGAATACAGATAATTAAGAAATTGGATTTACTATCTAAAAATCCCTATGTAAAAGGTGCGAAAAAGATCCTGGGAAGAAATGAAAAATTATTGAGAATAAGGGTATGATCCTACAGAATACTCTATGAAATCCTTGAAAAAGAAGAAGTAGTATTAGTAATAAAGATAAAAGATCTAGAGCCTATAAGTGACCTAAATATCAGTAAATACGCCCTAAATTAGTCTTCAAGTTTTAAATCCCCTTGTACTCAATTATTCACTCCATGATTGTTCCCATTTCAAAACCTTCTTATTTGATTACTCACAAACTCCCTGCAAAGCAATTAACAGCCCCGCTTTTTTCATCTACCCCAATAATTAGCCATTTTATCAACCGTATCTCTCCAAGATATGATCGCAAAAAAAGAGCACATGCTTACATAATCTGTGCCCTTGTACCTTCCAACATCTCTTTTTGTGTGTGGGGGTGAGACCCTCCAATACTCCCACTTAAATCTGAACTACCCCCTTGCGGAGGGGTTTTTCTGCTTCATGGAAAGAATTTTGCCTCTCGGCCATCTGGGTAAAAGTCCTTTCTCCACAGACATTCTGGCCCCCCCACATCTAATATTTTCAAGGAGGCCTTTAGGTCTCTCTCCGCCCTCCTAACCGCATTTCGGATAGACAGATTCTCTATTCATCTACCGGCTTTCTCAGCCTTGTAGACGAGTGGTGAGGAAAAAATATAAAGTTTTTGTCGTCTACCCCCCCTTTGGGGCTTAGCAAGTTAAATTTTTGATAAAATGAAAGATATGATAAATCCTAAAACTGTTATAAGCCCTGCAAGGTCGTGAGTTTCTGAAAAGGCTTCTGGTATCATCGTATCCACGAGCATGGCCAGGATCTCCCCGCTGCAAAGGCCATACTAGTTGCAATAATCCCTGGTGGAAGATTATTGAATAGGCTGTAACCCGCAATTGATGCGATAGCTGTGCAGAAAAAAATTGAAATGGCCTTCCAACCTGCCCCTTTTCATGCCAACAGAACTCGAAAGCCCCTCAGGTACATTAGATAAAAATATGGCTATCACTGTGGCCATGCTCACAATCCTGCCTTCTATCATGGTAGGCCTATCGCAACTGATTCTGGTATACCGTCTATGATAGAACCTACTGTGATAGCCAGACTATCAGATTCTAGCATGTGCTCGCCAGAACGCTTGCGATGTTTACCGCCTTTACGCGCCAGATAAACATTCGCTCCAGTGAAGATGACAGCCCCACTTATAAAACCAAGGGTAACATGTGGAAAGCCTCCGAGCTTATAAGCTTCATCCATGAGTTCGAAGGCCACTGCTGATATGAGCACCCCGGCACCGAATGCCATGATAGAGGCGATAAGACGCTTGGGTAGAATAGTATCCGAGTATGGCGCCGATTAAAAGGGCTGAACCAACGAAAAATCCCCAAAATCTTGCTAACAGCCATAACATGATTGAATCATTATTCAATTTCTAATCTTATAAGTTTTGGTTTAACAATCAAAATTTTGTGCCCTTTTTTATAGTTTGATTTTGAGTCCTATGGGGCAGTGGTCTGAGCCCATAACATCTGATAATATCCAAGATTTTTTAACATTATCCATGAATTCTTTGTTAACGAAGAAGTAGTCTAGTCTCCATCCAACGTTTCTTTCACGGGCTCTTGTCCTGTAACTCCACCATGTGTATTGGCC
>LGEU01000146.1 GCA_001507955.1 Methanobacteriaceae archaeon 41_258
GGCAGGTTTTTCCCGATACCAGCCCTTAGGAGGACTTCTTCGGCGTATAAGCCCCCAAGTCCGCTGCGTGCAAGGGTTCTTACAATATCTGTTTCAGATTTTTTTATCTGTTGGGTTAACTGGTCTATGTCGAATTCTAGCGGGTTTATAGCCTGCTTTGGGGGGTGCTTGTAGGTTTCTCCTGGGAGGATTTTCCTCCCTCTCCATATCTCCCCCCTAAGAGGTAATATTATCTTATCGTCTTCATCTAGGAGTATTATGTTACCCTTCCCAAACAATTCAATTACAAGGGTGTATATTTTATCCCTTTTTATTCTCAGTTTCAGTATCCGGTCAAAATCGTATTGTTCAACCCCTTCTATTATTTCACCTTTGAGGTGTTTGCGCAGTAACATTGAAAATGGTGGTGGCACCATAGGATTCTCTAGGGGGTAACGTGTCAGATGCACCCTTACACCAGCTTGTATGAGAAGATCCACCCTACCTTCACCTTTAACGTGCAATTTTAGGATTATGGTGTCCTCTAGTGGCTGGTATGCTTTATCGACCCTAGCACCCTTTAATAATTCATCTAATTCATGGGCTACTGCGAACACATCAACATTTGACATTGTCTTCATCTGGGATTCCACCACAAAAAATAGATTAACGTGGCAAGTTTTATATTAAATTAGGTGATAAAATCCTTTATGAATTTTTTCATGGAGGTAAGATTTAGATGGACGTTGATGCCAAGATAACAGCAATCCATAGCCTGGCAGGTTTTATAGCTGCCATAATCTCGTTCATAGTATCAGGCGGTTCCATACCCATACTCGGTGAAAATCAGGCGCTTGGAACATTCATAGGCCTTATAATCCTACTATTAACTGGGAATATTGCTGAAAGAATCTTTGAAAAGGAAGAAGTTGGCGGTTTCAAAGGATGGTTATCAAATGGTGTTCTCCCATTCATATTCGTCTGGTTCATGGTATGGGCGATCCTATTAACCACAACCACAATCTAGAGATAGAATATCCATAAAAGAACAAAAACCAACGCTACCATGAAGATTATAGGGGCCAGTATTCTGCTAACAGCCACAATAGAACTTATAGTGGATACAAGCTCGGTTGAATTAGTAGGGCCGAGAGTGTTAAGATTTTCCACCCTTACAGTGGCACAGGCCGCTTCCACGGGCTCTAAATCATCAATCGCAGACTTCACACATTCAATTATACCCTCTAGGATCCTATTCCTCTTCCTTTTACCCACGGGATTGTGGCCTCCTGAAAAGGTGTTCACATAATGAGTGTCGGTAGTCATCACCTCCCCATCTTCGATGCCTAGGGACTTCACACTTTCAAGTATTTCTTCCCTGAAACCCTGGACCATATTATTCGCATCAAGGAGGACATAAGCCGTCCTCTGACCATTAACTTCCACTATAAATACTTTCACGCCACTCTGACCCACACCATCCTCCTTTGATAATCCTTCTAAACCGTTGGATGCGCAACCAACCTTCAAATCTCCCATCTCCCTTGGACATTTAAGTTCCTCCAAGGCGTCTATAAGATCAAAAACTTCACTGTTACCTGGCATGACCCTGCTAGCTTCCCCTTTAAATGAATTATGACAATCAACCAGTATAACATTCTTTGAATTGCAACGACTCTTGGCAAGGTTTATAAGGGAAAGGCCCACGCCAAAATCAATATCATCAAAACCACACGGTGCCATGGTAACTAACAATAATAAATCGTCACCGAAGAATTGCACTCCAATCTTAGCATTACCATTTTCCAGCCTATAGAATCTGCTGGCACGGCTATGATACTCCATACTATCCAAGGCACTTTTTACCGCCTTCTCTATCTTCTCGATTTCCTTTGTAGATACTGGGTTAAAATCATGGGTTGATGGCCCATGGGCCACCATTGTGAAAGTGTTAAATTTTTCAGCTAGTAGTGTGGGCATGTTACCCCCACCAATACTACCAATTGGGCCAGGGTGTACAGATGGGCTCAAGAATAAGCCTTTAAATTTTGAACCCTTCTTGAATGCTATCACTCCTACGATGGTATCTATTGGCTCACCTATCTCTTCAAATAGGCCTTCAAGGGCTGGTGAATTCTCAGTGATATGGGATAGGAAAAGGCTTAAAAATTCTAGGGAGCCAACACCAAGATTGCGTCGCATGGGAGATTCAACCACGAGCACAAATGAGTAAACGGCCAATACTAGGATGGCTGATGCTATTATAGCCTTAACAAAGAATGCTAGTATGCTGAAATAGCCAATATTAGTCGTTGTAAGGCTCAGGAACACGACCATAATATCTATGGAGATTATGAGGGCTGGTTGAGTTGCTGCAATAAGCATAGAATTCAGAAAACTAATATTAGAAGTGCTCCATATAACAAGGAGCCTGAAGGCGAAAATGAAAGCAGAAGCCAAGACTATGAAATTGATTATAAGATCCATCCCAAGCAAGGTTGAGAATATGCAACCCATGAGGTATACTATTGAAAATATTAACATGGAAAAAAACGCTAGGAACATGGACTGCTTCATCTTCATTTTCCGGCCGCCAAGAGAATTAACCCAGGGCTGGGTTAAAGCACCGGCCATGATAGACCCAAACCCGAATATTATGACACCGCTAGTGCCGCCATCAACTATATCCTCAAGAAGACCAGCCTTGATAGGATCTAATAGGAATCCGACAGCCCCTATAATGAAGCTTAGAAATATCATTGAAAGTAGGGAGATCCTAGTAGAAGGCAAACTCATAATATACCTTGAAAGGCCCAT
>LGEU01000147.1 GCA_001507955.1 Methanobacteriaceae archaeon 41_258
ATGAAAGAGGCAGGAGTACTAGAACCGCACAGAGTCAAGAAACAGGCTATACAGTCAGCTGCGGAAGCAGCAGAGATGATACTAAGAATCGATGATATGATAGCTGCAAAGGGCTTTGAAGTTTCAAAGAAGGAATCTGAAGAAGGAGGTGGAATGGAGGGCATGGGCGGAATGCCACCAATGTAATATTATTTTTTTAAAAAATCATATTTATCATGATTAATCAGTAAAGTTTATATAGTGGGTGCATCCTAAAAAAACAAATGAAAAAAACAAAATGGTGGCAGAAAAATGTCCGAGGATACCACTGTTCTCCTAGAAGAAAAAAGGGTCTTCAAACCCAACTACAAAATCGTGGAAGAAGCCCACATAAAAAACTGGGAGGCAGAGTTAGAAAAAGGAAAAAACATCGAAAAATATTGGGCAGAAAAAGCCAAAGAACTCGAATGGTTCCAAAAATGGGACAAAGTCTTAGATGACAGCAACAAACCATTCTACAAATGGTTCACCAACGGCAAAATAAACATGACCTACAACGCAGTAGACCGATGGATACACACCCCCAAAAGAAACCAAGTCGCAATACTCTACGTAAACGAAAGAGGAGACGAAGAAAAGCTAACATATTACGAACTATACCGTCAAGTAAACAAAATGGCCAACGCACTCAAAAGCCTAGGAATAAAAAAAGGAGACGTCGTCGCACTATACATGCCAATGTGCCCAGAAGCAGTCATAACAATGCTAGCATGTGCAAAAATAGGAGCACCACACACAGTAATCTACTCAGGTCTCAGCGTAGGAGCACTAGTAGAAAGAGTAAACGACGCAAAAGCCAAAATAATAGTCACAGCAGACGGAACCTACAGACGAGGCAAGGTCATCGAACTCAAAAAAATAGTCGACGAAGCAGTCTTACGCTGCCCAACAGTCCAAACAACAGTCATCCTAGAACACACGGGAATACCAATAGAACTATCAGATATAAGCGGAAAAGAAGTCCTATTCGATAGTATAATAGAAGGAGAAGACGCTAAATGTGAAGCAGAGATAATGGACGCCGAAGACCCACTATTCATACTCTACACCTCAGGGACCACAGGCAAACCAAAGGGTGTAGTCCACACAACAGGAGGGTACATGGTAGGAACAGCAACCACGACCAAAATGGTATTTGACATACACGACGATGACATATTCTGGTGCACAGCAGACATAGGATGGATAACAGGCCACAGCTACATAGTATACGGACCACTGCTCGTAGGCACAACAACAGTAGTATACGAGGGCGCCCCAGATTATCCAGACCCGGGAATCTGGTGGAAGATAATAGAAGAACACGGTATAACAAAATTCTACACCGCACCCACA
This sequence comes from Methanobacteriaceae archaeon 41_258, assembly GCA_001507955.1. Lineage (GTDB taxonomy): Archaea > Methanobacteriota > Methanobacteria > Methanobacteriales > DSM-23052 > Methanothermobacter_A. The sequence continues at coordinate 1,375 of LGEU01000147.1, forward strand.
GCAATAAGACACCTAATGAGATTCGGCGAAAAATACCCCAGACTCTACGATCTATCCAGCCTGAAAATACTAGGAAGTGTCGGAGAACCAATAAACCCAGAAGCATGGATATGGTACCACAAAAACATCGGCAGAGAAAAATGTCCAATAATGGACACATGGTGGCAAACCGAAACAGGAATGCACCTCATATCACCGCTTCCAGTAACACCATTAAAACCAGGATCAGTAACTCGGCCACTCCCAGGAATCGAAGCAGAAGTCGTTGACAAGGACGGCAAACCAGTACCCCCAGGAAAAGGAGGGTATCTCGTAATCAAAACACCATGGCCTGCCATGCTAAGAACCCTCTACAAGGATGAAAAACGCTACATTGAAACCTACTGGGAAAACATACCAGGAGGCGTGTATACAACAGGTGACATGGCCCGCATGGACGAAGACGGATACATATGGATACAAGGAAGGTCAGATGACGTGCTAAACATAGCAGGACACAGGGTAGGGACCGCAGAAGTTGAATCAGCTTTCGTATCCCACCCAGCAGTCGCTGAAGCAGCCGTAATAGGAAAATCAGACCCCGTCAAAGGGGAAGTTATCAAAGCTTTCCTCATACTCAAAAAAGGCCATAACCTAAACACGGCCTTAATAGAGGATCTTAAAAGGCATGTAAGACACGAACTAGGACCCGTAGCAGTCATTGGAGAGATGGTCCAAGTCGATAAACTCCCAAAAACAAGAAGTGGTAAAATAATGAGGAGGATACTCCGAGCCAAAGAAGAAGGACTAGAACTAGGAGACACCTCTACACTAGAAGAATAAAAGGTGAAAAATTATGGGACAAGAAACCGTGAGTATAGTTGATAAAACAGCGAACCCGGCTCCACTAGGACTGCTGGGCTTCGGGATGACCACAGTCCTATTAAATGTGCATAACGCTGGGTTAATACCCATAACAAGCATGATACTCGCCATGGGATTCGCCTATGGTGGGATAGCCCAGATATTGGCATGTGCAATGGAATATAAGAAGGGTAACACTTTCGCAACACTCGCCTTCGGATCCTATGGACTATTCTGGTGGTCACTAGTATTCCTATTAATGGTGCCCCAGCTAACCATCCTTAAAACTATGGGCACACCAGTCCAGGCTGCTGATCCAGCTTCACTGGCAGCATACTTATTCATGTGGGGGCTGTTCACCCTTATAATGTTTATAGCAACCCTAAAGTTAAACAGAGGCCTTCAAGTGATATTCATAAGCCTAGCGATACTATTCTTCCTACTTACCATCGGCGAACTAACAGGATCTAAGCTCATAACAATGATAGCAGGATATGAGGG
>LGEU01000148.1 GCA_001507955.1 Methanobacteriaceae archaeon 41_258
ATGAAAGAGGCAGGAGTACTAGAACCGCACAGAGTCAAGAAACAGGCTATACAGTCAGCTGCGGAAGCAGCAGAGATGATACTAAGAATAGACGATGTCATAGCCGCTGCAGGTGAAGAAGGCGGAGAAGAAGAAGGAATGGAGGGAATGGAAGGCGGAATGCCACCAATGTAAATCCTCCTCAAATTTTCTCTTTTTTTATCTTGAGAGTATATGTACAACAGCTGTTCCACCAGTACCCCCTATATTATGTGTTAATCCTATCTCAGCACCTTCTACTTGTCTTTTACCTGCTTCTCCCCTTAGTTGCCATACTATTTCTGCAGCTTGGGCTATGCCAGTTGCACCAAGTGGATGGCCCCTTGCTTTAAGCCCGCCAGATGGATTGAATGGAATGTCACCATCACGACATGTTAAACCCTCTTCGAATGCAAGCCCCCCTTCACCCTTTTTGACAAATCCAAGATCTTCTATTGCGAGTATACCATTAATGCTGAAACAGTCATGGACTTCGATCACATCAATGTCCTTCGGCCCTATACCCGCTATTTTAAAGGCCTTTTTTGCCGCGTGTACGGTTGCGTCGATCCTTGTGATGTCCTTTCTGTCATGTAATGCTATTGTCCCTGAAGCGTGTGCCGAAGCCTTCACATAAACTGGTGTGTCGGTGTATTCCTTCGCTTTTTCAGCTGGACATAATATTATGGCGGATGCGCCGTCAGATATGGGCGAACAATCAAGCAATCTTAGTGGACTTGCAACCATACTAGAATCTAAAACTTGTTCTACTGTGATCTCCATTGGGAAGTGGGCTTTCGGATTCCTAGCAGCATTTTCATGATTTATAACTGATACCATTGCGAGTTGTTCTCTTGTTGTCCCGTACTCGTACATGTGGCGGCGGGCCATCATAGCATAAAGTGAGGGGAATGTAACCCCTTGTTGGGCCTCCCATTCTTGGTCAGACGCCGTTGCTATTGCCGGGGTTGGATCAACGACGTCTGTCATCTTTTCAACTCCACCTACGAGGACTATGTCATGGTAGCCTGATGCTATGGCCATTATACCGCTTCTGAGTGCGAGGCCCCCTGAAGCACAAGCAGCCTCTACTCTAGTAGCTGGGATGGGTGTGAGTCCTGCATGGTCTGCTATTAAGGAGGCTATGTGCTCTTGTTTAATGAATAGTCCTGCTGACATGTTCCCAATGTACATTGCTTCTAGGTCGGCTCCTCCGATCCCTGCATCTTCGATAGCTTCTAATCCAGCTTCTGTGATAAGGTCCCTGAATGATATGTCCCATAGTTCGCCGAATTTTGTCTGTGATACTCCGATAATCGCAACATCTCTCATTTTACATCACCTTTAAGCCATTTTGAGTTTTTCTTTGAATTTTGTATATAATGCGTAGTTTACGTATGTCTTTTCTTTGATCATTTCCTGAACCTTTGGTGCAAGTTCTCTTTTTTCTTCTATCCCATCTTCTACTCTGATTATGAAGGCGTCGCTTCCCGCACCGGAACCATAAGATACTGCTAATATCATGTCTCCTGGTTTCGCTATGTCTAGTGTTGCTGCAAGTCCGATGGGCGTTGCACCTGAATATGTGTTACCTATCTTGGGGGTTAAGAGTCCAGGTTTTACTTGTTCTGTTTTGAAACCTAATTTTTTAGCTGCTTTAAGGTAAAATTTGCCATTGGGTTGGTGGAATACTGCATAATCAAAATCAGATGCTTTAAGATTTTCTTTTTTCATTATGTTCTTTGCAGCGTTTATCACATGTTTGAAGTATGCGGGTTTTCCTGTGAATCTGCCACCATGGCGGGGGTATGGCATGCCTTCCCTCCTATAAAAGTCGGGTGTGTCGGTTGTGAAACTGTAGGTGGATTCTATCTCTGCTAGTAGGCTTTTTTCTCCTATGATGTATGCTGCGCCTCCTGCTGATGCAGTATATTCTAGGGCGTCACCTGGTGCTCCTTGGGCGGTGTCGGCTCCTATTGCAAGACCGTAATCTATTATCCCAGCCTCAACCAAACCTAGACATGCTTGTATTCCGGCTGTGCCTGCTTTGCATGCGAATTCAAGGTCAGCTGCTGTTAAATTTGGTGTTGCCCCTATGGCTTCAGCCACTATTGTCGCGGTTGGCTTCACGGCATATGGGTGCGATTCCGAGCCCACGTATATTGCTTCTATCTTATCAGGGTTTATCCGACCCCTTTTCAGGGCGTGTTTTGCGGCTTCTACAGATATAGTTGCGGTATCCTCGTCAGGGGCTGGTACAGACTTTTCTTCGATTATCAGACCCTTCATGATTGTTTGGGGGTCGTCTCCCCAAACCTTTGCTATTTCTTCAATTTTTATACGATATAGTGGGATGTAAACTCCATATCCAACGATTCCAGCCATGAACATCACAACCTCTTCTCATCCAAGAATAAAATTTTTATTTTAACATTCCCCTATAAGTTTATAAACTTTTTTCTTCCGACTTTTCGGAACAAATAACAAGAAGAAAAAATTTTAATCATTGTGAAGAACGAGTACATGCGGTTGCCGGGATTTGAACCCGGGTCGCGGGCTTGGAAGGCCCGAGTCCTAACCAGACTAGACTACAACCGCAATGCGGCGTCCGGGATTTGAACCCGGGTCGCTGGCGTGGCAGGCCAGTGTCTTAACCAGGCTGGACTAACGCCGCATA
>LGEU01000006.1 GCA_001507955.1 Methanobacteriaceae archaeon 41_258
TCCCTTGGGTTTGTCATGTTTTTACCATGGACTGCTGTTATCCTTAAAACTCTTCGACAGTTGAAACTTGGAAGTAATTCTAAAGATCTGTTCAAGTGCTCCCATGCATTTTCTGTTTGTGGTCGGCAAATTTTATTGTAGATTTCCTCGGATGGTGCGTCTAGTGAAATGTAGAGTTGGGTGGGTTCTTCTGAAAGGTTTTCAAGTGCTTTGTAGTTGATGCCATTAGTAACTAGAAATGTTGTGAATTTTCTTTTATGGAATTCCTTGATCATTTCATTTATCATCGGATATAATAGTGGTTCCCCTGCTAATGATATGGCCGCATTATTGGGTTCTTGTGCTTCAAGGAGTTTTTTCTTGTTGGCTTTTTCGTTGCCGAAAAATCCGCAGAGCAAGGTTCTCTGAGCATTGATACACTCATCTATTATATCCGCTGGTTTGTCATAGTCTCCGTCCCATTCTGTTCTAGTGTATTTAAGGTCCCTCCAGCAGAAAAGACACCTTTGTTGGCAAAAGAATATGCTAGGGGACATTTGCAAGCACCTGTGGCTTTTGATACCATAAAATTTTTGTTTGTAACATGTTCCCTCATCTAGTATGCTCTTTTTTGTCCACAGGCAAGTTTTCACTGCTGTGTGCGCATGTTTACCAACGAATCTGTACCCCATCTTCTCTAATCTTTTGAATTTTTCAGATTTTGAAATGTACACTTCACCCACCTAATAGTTCCCATGCTCGCACATATCGGACCTCATTATAATGGCGTGTGCCCTCTAACCTTAACATACAAGTGTGTCAAGCTTAATAATATGATCTTTCAAACAATATTAATATCTATAGGAGGATAATAATAGTAGGTTTATTATAGTAGTTTTATAAAAAAGATGATTATACACTAAAAATTCTAGATATGGAAAAAAGAATTTTTTTGGAGGCTTATCATTGAAGTATGATACTCCCATTGTAATATTGAATTTTAAAACCTATATTGAAGCTACTGGTGAAAATGCTGTGAATTTAGCCCGCACTTGTGAACAAGTGGCTGATGAAACTGGTGTTAATATTGTGGTCGCGCCACAGCATATGGACCTTTTTAGGGTGGCTCAAACGGTTAAAATACCAGTGGCAGCGCAACATATCGACCCTATAGATGCTGGTGGACACACCGGCAGCATTCTCCTAGAATGTGCGGAGGAGGCCGGGGCCACAGGAACCCTTATAAATCATTCAGAGAAGAGGATGAAACTTGCGGATGTCCAAAGAGTTATCGGAAGAGTTAAAGAGGCCGGCCTCGTTAGCATAGTCTGTACAAATAATGTAGATACGAGCGCGGCTGCAGCTGCAATGGACCCTGATTTTGTGGCAGTGGAACCCCCGGAACTTATAGGATCTGGCATCCCAGTATCCAAGGCAGAACCTAAAGTGGTCGCCGGGACCGTGGATGCTGTTAAAAACATAAACCCCAATGTTAAAGTGCTCTGTGGGGCTGGGATATCCACAGGTGAAGATTTTAAGGCAGCCATGGATCTTGGATCAGAAGGGGTGCTGTTAGCTTCAGGTGTCATATTAGCTGATAACCCCCATGAAGCTCTTTTAGACCTGGTAAGTAAAATATAACAACTAGTGTGGGGGGGTGAACATTCAATGTCATTAAATTTCAAGACCATAGACGATCTTGAATTAAATGATAAAACCGTGCTTTTAAGAATTGATATAAACTCGCCTGTAGATCCGCACACAGGAAGAATACTTGATGATACGCGTCTGAGACTTCACTCAAAGACCATAGATGAGCTTGCAGGAATGGATGCGAAGGTGGTTATATTAGCCCACCAGAGCAGGCCAGGTAAAAAAGATTTCACAACCCTGGAAAAACATGCAGAAATTCTATCAGATATCCTGGGGCGTCCCGTAAAATATGTGGAGGATATCTTCGGATGCGCTGCCCGAGAGGAAATCTCCAAGATGAAAAAAGGTGATATAATACTCCTAGAGAATGTCCGTTTTTATTCAGAAGAAATCCTGAAAAGGGAGCCTAAAATCCAAGCAAAAACTCACCTTGTCAGAAAACTATCCCCCCTTATCGATTATTATATTAATGATGCTTTTGCCGCGGCCCACAGATCCCAAGCCTCACTTGTAGGTTTTGCCGTGAAATTACCATCTGCCGCCGGGAGAGTTATGGAAAGAGAATTAAAGATCTTATATGGTGCGCTTGAAAATGTTAGGAGGCCTTGCGTTTACATTCTTGGGGGTGTTAAAGTCGATGATTCCATAAAAGTCATGCAAAACGTTCTAAAAAAGGGTAGTGCTGATCATATACTAACCACGGGGCTTGTGGCTAACGTGTTTTTAAAAGCGGCTAAAATAGATATAGGCGAATGTAACGAGAAACTGATAAAAAAAAGAGGCTACAAGAACCTTATAAAAGTGGCTAAGAAGCTCATGGAAAAATTCGAGGATAAAATACTTATACCAGTTGATGTGGCAGTATGCAAAGATGATAAAAGACTAGATGTCCCCATAGATGATATCCCGGATCTCCCAATCTATGATATTGGCTTAGAAACCATGAAAATCTATGCAGAGAAGATAAGAAGTGCCAAAATGATAGTTGCAAATGGCCCTGCAGGAGTTTTCGAGAACCCAGAATTTAGTATAGGCACTGAAGATTTACTTAATGCTATTTCATCATCTGCCGGGTTTTCCATAATTGGCGGCGGCCATTTAGCCGCTGCAGCGGTTCAAATGGGCTTTCAAGATGGTATAGATCATATAAGTAGTGGGGGTGGTGCTGCCATAAGTTTATTGGCTGGTGAAGAATTACCAGCAGTTAAAGTGCTCTGCAACCCCATTTAAGGAATTCCATAATCCTAATATAAATATCCAGACTATATAGGTATTACGAAACTATTGGGAAATCAGGTTAGGTATCATGATATCTAGACACTATCTAGGTATTCCACCGTAAAATATTTAAATATTAATGACCTAATATGATGAATGCCTCGGTAGCTCAGTCTGGTGGAGCGCGAGACTTGTAATCTCGTGGTCGCGGGTTCAATTCCCGTCCGGGGCTTCATATGATCTTGATGGGACCATAGGGTAGCCTGGTCGATCCTTTGGGCTTTGGGAGCCTGAGACCCCGGTTCAAATCCGGGTGGTCCCATATCCAATTAATAGAGACCCGCCTTAGCTCAATTTGGCAGAGCATCGGACTGTAGATCCGAGGGTTGCCGGTTCAAGTCCGGCAGGCGGGATTTTCCCCCACCTCCCCCCCCACAAAATTTTATAACCAGATATAATATAGGAAAATATTTATAAAATGTGATGGAAAAAATATATAACATTCAACGTTTCTAGAGGAGCAGATATTATCAAACTAGGTAGTCTGTGTAGACTCTCATCAAAGATAATAGATGGAGGGTAAAATATTTAAAGGAGTGAGATGGATAAATTGGGATAATCTCATTTTAAAAGATTGCCCTGGTGGTGTAGGGGCTATCATGCGGGCCTGTCGAGCCCGCGACTCGGGTTCAATTCCCGGCCAGGGCGTCTACCATGGGCCCGTAGCTCAGTCTGGAAGAGCGCTTGGCTTTTAACCAAGTGGTCGCGGGTTCAATTCCCGTCGGGCCCGTTCCCCTGATTTTAGATTATATTTTTCACCTGGAGGATAAATTGTGAAGAAGGATATATTAAAACACCAGCTGGTACCGGAACATGTTATTCTATCTGAAGAGGAAGCCGAGAAAGTCCTCGAGGAGATGAAAATCCACGCCGAACAACTACCTAGGATAAGGACTGACGACCCTGTAGTGAAAGCTATAGGGGCGAAAGAGGGGGATATACTGAAAATAATAAGGGAAAGTCCAACCGCGGGTAAATTTGTGACATATAGGATAGTTCAAGATTGATTATATTATTTTTTTGGAGGAAGTCCATGAAAGAAAGTGCATGGGAATTGGTAGATGCGTTTTTTGACAAATACAACTTGGTAGACCACCACCTTGAATCCTACAACGACTTTGTAAATAACAGAATACAAGAGATAATAGATAGTAGCGAACCCATCGAATTCGAAGAGGGAAAATATAGAGTGGAGACAGGAGCCCTTAAGATAGAGAAACCCTTCATAAAAGAAGCTGATGGATCCACCACTAAAATATTCCCAATGGAAGCCAGACTTAGAAACTTAACCTACTCCGCGCATATGATCCTTGAAATGCGACTTTTAAAAGAAGGGGCTCCAGAGCCGGATTTCGAGAAAGTCTACATTGGAGAATTACCAGTGATGTTAAAATCAGAAATATGTCATCTCCACGGGCTCAAAGAAAGCGAACTCATAGAAAAGGGAGAAGATCCACGAGACCCTGGAGGATACTTCATAGTCAACGGATCAGAGAGATCGCTCGTAACCACAGAAGAGATAGCCCCAAACAAGATCATCCTAGAGAGAATAGGTGAAATCGAGGAGAACAGGGCCAGGGCCGTTGTAACATCGATAAAAAGCGGATTCAGGGCACGGATATCAGTTGAATATAAAAAGCCCAGGAGAAAGGGAGTATACCTCCGCATATCATTCCCCTATGTGCCAGGGGAAATACCCCTCGTAATACTGTTAAGGGCTCTCGGATTAGCCACAGACGAGGAAATCATAACAAGCATCTCTGACGATTTGAATTATCAGATGGTAGCCATTGATGACATAGAAGTCTCCTCTGATAAACTCAAAATAGACTATGAGAAGTTAGAGGAAATGGAAGAGGAAGAACGTAGAGAATATTTGGTATTAAGCGCCATCAAATATATTGGTAACAGAGTCGCCAAGGGAATGACAGAAGATTACAGGATAAGAAGAGCAGAAGATGTGATAGACCGCTACCTACTACCCCACATCGGCACCGAACCCGAAAAGAGAATTGATAAAGCAATCTACCTTGCTGAGATGACTGAAATGTTATTAGAGGTCATATTTGGTGAAAGAGAACCCCACGACAAGGACCATTATACCAACAAGAGATTAAGGGTCTCAGGAGATCTTATGGAGGACCTTTTCAGGGTAGCGTTCACAAGTTTAACAAGGGACATGACCTACCAGTTAGAAAGAAGCCTCGCAAGGGGCAAGGAACCTTCAGTGAAGCAGGCAGTCCGCTCAGACGTCCTCACAGAGAACATAAAACATGCAATCGCCACGGGAAACTGGGTTGGTGGCAGAGCAGGTATAAGCCAGTTGCTTGACCGTACAAGTTACATGGGCACACTATCACACCTTCGAAGGGTTGTATCCCCATTAAGCCGGAGCCAACCACACTTTGAAGCCAGGGACCTTCACCCAACACAATTTGGGAAGATATGCCCAAATGAAACCCCTGAAGGCCCCAACTGTGGCCTGGTTAAAAACCTTGCATTAATGGTCAGAATCTCGGAGGGTGCAGACCCGGACGAGATAAAAGATGTGATCAAAAAAATGGGGATCATAAACTAAAATGGGGGGGTTCAGTAAATGACCAAGATCTATGTTAATGGAGAACTTATAGGCACTTGTGACGAACCTGAAGAGTTCGTTGAGGAGATGAGGGAAAAGAGGAGGCAAGGAGAAATCTCCCATGAAATGAACATCACATATTATCCCGAGAATAATGAAATTTACATTTTCACAGACCCTGGGAGAGCTAGAAGACCCCTCATAATAGTAAAGGATGGTAAACCACTTCTCACAGAAGAACACCTAGAACTTTTAAGAGAGGGTGAAATTGGATGGGACGACCTTATAAAAAAGGGTGTGATAGAATACTTGGACGCTGAAGAAGAAGAAAACGCTTATATTGCAATGTCAGCGGATGAAGTGACAGAAGAACACACACACCTTGAAATAGATCCTTCAACAATGCTTGGCATATGCGCTGGTATCATACCCTTTGCAAATCATAACTCATCACCAAGGAATACAATGGAAGCAGGCATGACAAAACAAGCACTAGGCTTCTACGCATCCAATTATAATCTTAGAACAGATACAAGAGCCCATCTACTCCACTATCCACAGGAGCCCATAGTGAAGACCAGGATAATAGATGTTATAGGATATGACAGCAGGCCATCGGGACAAAACTTTGTAGTCGCAGTGATGTCCTATGAAGGCTACAACATGGAAGATGCTCTCATCCTAAATAAAGCCTCCCTTGAAAGGGGACTTGCAAGATCAACATTCTTCAGATCCTATGAGGCTTCTGAGAGAAGATACCCCGGAGGACAGGAGGATCGTTTCGAAATACCTGAGAAGGGTGTGAGGGGTTACCGTTCAGAGAGAGATTATAGGCATCTTGACGATGATGGGATAGTAAACCCTGAATCAAAGGTTTTATCAGGTGATGTTCTGATCGGTAAAACATCACCTCCACGTTTCCTTGAAGAGATAGATGAGTTCGGTACAGTTGCCGAAAGGAGGAGAGAGACTTCAGTCACCGTAAGGCATGGTGAAGAGGGTGTGGTTGATGCTGTTCTCCTCACAGAAACTGTTGAAGGTAATAGGCTGGTTAAGATACGTTTAAGGGATCAGCGACAACCAGAGTTAGGTGATAAGTTCGCTTCAAGACACGGGCAAAAGGGTGTTGTAGGACTCATAGTACCAGAGGAGGACATGCCATTCACAGAGGATGGGATAATACCAGATCTTATCATAAACCCCCATGCAATACCCTCCAGGATGTCAGTTGGACAAGTACTAGAGATGATGGCCGGTAAAGCCGCTTGCATGGATGCTGAGAGAGTTGATGGGACACCATTCACTGGTGAAAAAGAAGAGAATATAAAGGAGGCCCTTCAAGCCAATGGGTTCGAAACTGCTGGGCTTGAAACATTATATGATGGTGTTACAGGTGAAAAACTCCAAGCAGAGATATTCATAGGAGTGGCATACTATCAGAAACTCCATCATATGACAACCGATAAAGTCTATGCACGATCAAGAGGCCCTGTACAAGTACTTACAAGACAACCAACAGAAGGCCGGGCCAGAGAAGGCGGTCTAAGATTCGGTGAAATGGAAAGGGACTGTCTAATAGCCCATGGCGCGGCGTTAACACTCAAGGAGAGGTTGCTGGATGAATCGGACAAGTATGAGGCTCTTGTCTGCTCTGAGTGTGGTATGTTAGCCATATACGATCGTATAAGAGGTAAAACATATTGTCCAATCTGTGAAGACTCGGAATCCTTCCCAGTCGAGATATCCTATGCATTCAAATTATTATTAGATGAGCTTAAAAGCCTCTGCATATTCCCAAAACTCATCCTAGAAGATAAAGCATAAAAAGAGGAAAAGGGGAGAGACCAAACTTGAAAGGCATTCTTAAAAAGATCTCCAAAATAAACTTTGGACTGCTTTCACCAGATAAGATAAGGAAAATGTCAGTAGCTCAGATCATAACACCCGACACATACGATGAAGACGGGTATCCAATCGAAAATGGTCTGATGGACCCACGACTTGGCGTCATAGACCCTGGTCTGAGATGTAAAACATGCGGCGCCAGGGGAGGTGAATGTCCAGGTCACTTCGGCCATATAAACTTCGTAAGACCTGTAATACATGTTGGATTCGCAGATACCATATATAAGATCCTTGGATCCACATGCAGAAAATGTGGAAGAATACTACTCGACGAAAACGAGATAAAAGAATATACAATCCTATTCCATGAGGCCATGGAAAAAGAGGAAAACCTCACGGATATTATAAAAGAAGTGTATGATGTTGCAAAACGTGAAAGATGCCCACACTGCGACGAAGACCAGGGAAACATTAAAATAGACAAACCAGTATCCATCGTGGAAGAAGATTACAAATTAACGGTCGATGAAATCATAGAACTCCTAGAAGATATAATTGAAATGCTAGATGAAGGCTACACTCTAACATCATTCGAACTAATAGAATTACTAGAAAGAAAATACAGATTAACACCAAGAGAGATTAAAAAGTTAACCAAAGGACTTGATGAGAGCCTAGAGAAAATCAGAGAATCCCTAGAAGAAGTTAAAAGTTTCAGAAGAATCTTTGAAAAAATCGGTAAAAAATCAACATTCAACGAGATCATAGAATTCCTAGAAAATGCAGAAAAAGCATCAAATAGCCAAGCGACCGAATGGGAGAACTTCAAGGAAAAGACAGAAATATTAAAAGAACTTGACAAAACCTTGGAAGACGAACCAGAAATCGAGCAAGGGCTTGGAAAATTCCTTAAAATAATCAGAGAAGTTGAAGAGGATCCAGAGAAAATCTTAGATGTTAAGGGGGAGTTAAAGGAGATCATGAAGCCCATGGAAGTTTTGGAGGAGATCAGGGGCTTGAGAAAACTCCTTGATGTGATTGATTATAAGTTAACTCCAAGTGAAGTTAGGGAAAGGCTAGAAAGAATACCTGATGAAGATTCCCTACTACTCGGGGTAAACCCCAAGGTTGCAAGGCCAGAATGGATGGTCCTAACAGTATTACCCGTCCCCCCCGTAACTGTAAGGCCTTCAATCACCTTAGAGACTGGTGAACGTTCAGAGGACGACCTCACACACAAACTCGTTGACATACTAAGAATCAATCAACGCCTTAAAGAGAACATGGAAGCTGGGGCACCCCAACTCATCGTCGAAGACCTATGGGAACTCCTACAATACCACGTGACAACATACTTTGATAATGAAGCATCAGGTGTGCCGCCAGCGAGGCACAGATCAGGAAGACCTCTCAAAACATTAGCACAGAGATTAAAAGGTAAAGAAGGACGATTTAGAGGCAATCTCTCAGGAAAGAGAGTTAACTTCTCAGCACGTACAGTAATATCCCCCGACCCAAACATTAGCATAAATGAAGTTGGCGTCCCTGAGATAATAGCCAAGGAAGTTACAGTGCCAGTATATGTGACAGAATGGAACCTAGATGAAGTCAAGGAATATATTAAAAATGGATCTGATAAACATCCAGGCGCAAATTATGTTATAAAACCAGATAATCGCAAAATAAGAATCTATGAGGAGACGAAAGAGGCGATACTTGAGAAGATAGAACCAGGTTATATCGTCGAAAGACACCTCAAAGATGGCGACATAGTATTATTTAATAGGCAACCATCATTGCATAGAATGTCAATGATGGCACATGAAGTCCGCGTCCTACCATACAAAACATTTCGTTTAAACCTTTGTGTCTGCCCACCATATAACGCCGACTTTGACGGGGACGAGATGAACCTACATGTCCTGCAAACAGAAGAAGCCCGCGCAGAAGCCAAAACACTAATGCGCGTACAAGAACACATACTTTCACCAAGATTCGGAGGACCTATCATAGGGGGCATACACGACCACATTTCAGGAGCATACCTACTAACAAGAAAAGGCACGAAATTTGAGGAAGGAGACGCATTCCAACTTTTAAAAAGGGCCGGAATACCACTACCCGACAGAAAGGGGAGAAAATGGACCGGAAAAGAAATATTCAGCATGGTACTGCCAGACGACCTTAACATGACATACAAAGCAGAAATTTGCAGAAAATGCGACGAATGTCAAAAAGAAGATTGCAAATACGACGCATATGTCATAATAGAAAATGGACAACTGAAATCAGGAGTAATAGACGAAAAGGCATACGGAGCATTCTCAGGCAAAATACTAGACCATATCGTGAAAGAATACGGTACTGACAAAGCCCGCGAATTCCTAGACTCGGCCACAAGACTGGCTATAGCCGCCATCATGAAAGTAGGATTCACAACAAGTATTAGAGACGAAGAAATACCAGAAGAGGCAAAAGAAAGAATAGAAGCCCACTTAAAAAATGCTGAAAAAAGAGTTGATAGACTAATCGAAGCTTATGAAAACGGCGAACTCGAACCATTACCTGGAAGAACACTCGAAGAAACCCTTGAAATGAAGATAATGCAAGTCCTGGGAGAAGCTAGGGACAAGTCAGGAGAAATAGCAGAAGAATACCTTGACATGGAAGAAAACCATGCAGTTATAATGGCCCTCACAGGTGCAAGGGGATCCATGCTCAACTTGACACAAATAACTGCATGTGTAGGGCAACAGTCAGTACGTGGGAGTAGGATCACAAGAGGATACAACAAAAGAACTTTACCACATTTCAAAAAAGGCGAACTAGGCGCCAAGGCGAGGGGCTTCGTACATTCAAGTTACAAGGAGGGCCTAGACCCCTTGGAGTTCTTCTTCCATGCAATGGGTGGAAGAGAAGGCCTTGTGGACACTGCTATCAGAACAGCCCAGAGCGGTTACATGCAAAGAAGACTTGTAAACGCCCTCCAAGACTTGACAGTGACAGATGACGGTATGGTAATAGACAATAGAGGAATTGTAGTCCAAAGACTCTATGGAGAGGATGGTGTTGACCCTGCTAAAAGCGATTATGGTGAAATAGTAGACCTTGAAAAACTAGTGGATGAGATTAGGGCGGGTAAATAAATCCCACCGTGGGTGATTTTGTGGAAACATTGGAAAGGGTTAAAAAATTCGTGGAAAAGAAGGATTTGGAATTCCCAGAGAAACTCATATTAGAAATGGCCAGGGTAGTGGAAGATAAACAGTTAGATGATGATGAACTCAGCGAATTGATAGAGAATGCCCATCGAGCATATGAGAGAGCTAAGGTGGAGAAGGGAGAGGCTGTAGGTACTGTTGCGGCACAGTCTGTGGGCGAGCCAGGTACCCAGATGACAATGCGTACTTTTCACTATGCTGGGGTGGCTGAACTTAACGTTACACTTGGCCTTCCCAGGCTTATAGAGATTGTTGATGCCCGTAAAAAGATTTCAACACCTACAATGGATATATACTTTGAAGAGGATAAAAGGGATGATGAAGAATTTGTGAGAAAAATCGCTAACAAGATCGGTAAAAGCACCCTAAATGATATTTTGAAAAATTTCAATGTCAATTATGCTGAGATGAACATTGTAGTTGAATTAGACAAGGAAAAAATCAAGGAAAAGCGGCTTAATTATGATGATATAATAGAACGTGTAAAAAAAGCTTTTAAGAGAGTAGAAATAAATAATCATATACTAATATTTGAACTTGAACCTTCAAAACGTACTATAAGGGATCTTAGACTTTTAGCTGATAAAGTACGCAACCACCAAATAAGTGGAGTTAAAAACATAGGTAAAGTGGTTGTCAGAAAAGAAGAAGACGAATGGGTAATACACACTGAAGGTTCGAACCTTGGAGCTGTTCTCAAAATAGATGGTGTTGACAAAGTCAGGACAATGACAAATGACATACATGAGATAGAGAAAGTTCTAGGGATAGAAGCGGCGAGGAACGCTATAATACACGAAGCAAAGAAGACAATGGAAGAACAGGGACTGACAGTAGACATAAGACACATCATGCTAGTAGCTGATATGATGACAGCAGACGGTACGGTGAAATCCATTGGAAGGCATGGTGTCAGCGGGGAGAAAGCAAGCGTCCTTGCAAGAGCCTCATTCGAAGAAACTGGGAAACACCTCCTAAGAGCTAGTATAAGAGGTGAAATAGACAATCTCAACGGTATCATAGAAAATATCATCATAGGACAACCCATACCATTAGGTACGGGTTCAGTGAGCGTTATAATGAAACAAAAGGATAGGAGGAAGTAAATGGACATAGATAGAGGAATAAGAGTAGCCGTGGACACAGGTAATGTTATACTAGGCTCGAAAAAATCCATCCAAAACCTGAAACTAGGTAAAGGCAAAATAGTAATAATAGCTGAAAACGCCCCAGAGGATATAAAAGATGACGTAGAATATTATGCTAAACTTTCCAATATTCCCGTCTATGTTTACAAGGGAAGTAGCGTTGAATTAGGCTCAGTATGTGGTAAACCATTCACCGTCACTACTCTCCTCATTCAAGATCCAGGTGACTCAACAATACTAGAAATAGTGGGGTAGATTCCGTGAATATAAAATTCACTACAAACGAGATAAGATACATTGCACTCTTTGAAAGCATGACAGGTGCAATGGTAAAAGATTGTATAGTGGATGATAAAAATGGGAAGATAACATTCCTTGTTAAAAAAGGGGACATGGGCCTCGCAATTGGGAGAAGAGGCAGTAACGTGACCAAGGTCCAGAAGGCTGTTGACAAGGGCGTTGAAGTGATTGAACACTCAGACGATCCAGTTGAATTCATAGCCAACCTCTTCGCCCCCACTAAATTAAGGAGCATAAGAATACTCCAAAGGGAAAACGGTGAGAAAATAGCCACTATAGAAGTAAATCCAAAGGATAGAAGGGCAGTGATAGGTAGAAGGGGCCAGAATATTGAAAGGGCCAGGATATTAGCAAGGAGACAGCACAACATAAGTAACATTATAATCAAATAATTTGGGAGGGAATCACACTTGCCAGGACTTTTCGCAGCAAAAAAACTCAAAAAAGACAGACAAAGGTTTAGATGGAAGGATCCACAATATAAAAGAAGAGCATTACGCTTAGATGTTAAAGCAGACCCCCTTGAAGGAGCACCACAAGCAAGGGGCATAGTAATAGAAAAGGTTGGTATAGAGGCGAAACAGCCAAATTCAGCTATAAGAAAATGTGTAAGGGTTCAACTGATCAAGAACGGTAAACAGATAACCGCATTCGCCCCTGGAGATGGTGCTATCGGTTTCATCGACGAACACGATGAAGTAATCGTGGAGGGTATAGGAGGCCCTGCCGGGAGGGCGATGGGTGACATTCCAGGCGTCCGCTGGAAGGTCACTAAAGTCAATAACGTATCACTCCAGGAAATGGTTAGGGGTAAGATAGAGAAACCAGTGAGGTAATACTTATGAGTTTAGTCTTTGATAAATGGGAGACAAAAGAGGTGAAAGTCGAGGACAGGGGATTGGCTAAATACATTTCCCTAGAAGAAGTGCTTGTCCCACATACAATGGGGAGACACGTGAAAAGACAATTCGCAAAATCAAAGGTTTCAATAATTGAAAGATTGATAAACAAGGTTATGAGAACCGAGAAGAACACTGGAAAAAAGAATAAAGCATACAAGATCGTTAAAAGAGCATTCAAGATAATAAACCAGCGAACCAAGAAGAACCCAATTGAAATCCTAGTTAAGGCCATAGAGAACACATCCCCACGTGAAGAGACAACAAGGATAAAATATGGGGGTATAGCTTACCAAGTCGCTGTTGACGTATCCCCACAAAGGAGACTCGACTTATCCTTGAACTTCCTCACAAAGGGTGCCATGCAAGCAGCCTTCAAAACCAAAAAATCAATAGAGGAATGCCTAGCCCAGGAGATCATATTAGCATCAGAATATGACACAAGAAGCTTCGCAATCCAAAAGAAAGAAGAAAAAGAGAGAATAGCCAGATCAGCACATTAAGGTGATTTTATTGAGCAGACGTGCTAAGATGATTAACAAAATCAAGGAATTAATGAACAAACCAGATTACATCCGCAACATAGGCATAGTCGCCCACATAGACCATGGAAAAACAACACTATCAGACAACCTACTAGCTGGTGCAGGGATGATATCAGCAGAACTGGCAGGCGAGCAACTGTTCCTAGATTTTGACGAACAAGAACAAGCAAGGGGGATAACCATCGACGCAGCTAACGTATCCATGGTCCACCCATACAATGGCAAGGAATACCTCATAAACCTCATAGATACTCCAGGACACGTAGACTTTGGAGGGGATGTTACACGTGCAATGCGAGCCGTTGACGGTGCGGTGGTCGTGGTCTGCGCAGTCGAGGGAGTGATGCCCCAAACAGAAACAGTACTAAGACAAGCCCTCAAAGAACACGTGAAACCAGTGCTATTCATAAATAAAGTGGATCGTCTAATAAATGAACTCAAACTCAAACCAGAAGAACTCCAAGAAAGATTCATAAAGATAATAAGCCAAGTCAACAAACTAATCAAGAGCATGGCACCCAAAGAATTCAAAGAAAAATGGCAAGTAAAAGTAGAAGACGGGAGCGTGGCCTTCGGATCAGCCTACTACAATTGGGCCATAAACGTCCCCATAATGCAAGAGACGGGCATAACATTCAAGGATATATACCAATACTGTAAAGAAGACAGACAAAAAGAACTAGCCCAAAAAGTCCCCCTACACAAGGTACTCCTTGGAATGGTTGTGAAACACCTACCAAGCCCATCAGAATCCCAAGCCTACAGAGTACCCATCATATGGCAGGGAGACCTAGAAAGTGAAGAAGGCCAATCAATGCTCAAAACAGACCCCCAAGGGCCACTAGCAGTCATGATAACAGATGTCAGGATAGATAAACATGCTGGTGAAGTGGCGACCGGCCGTATATTCGGGGGAACCATCAAAAAAGGCGATGAAATATTCCTAGTAGGATCCCATGCAACCTCCAGGGTTCAACAAGTTGGAGTCTACATGGGCCCAGAGAGAATAAACACTGACCTGGTCCCGGCTGGTAACATTGTCGCGATAACAGGCGCCAAGAACGTGGTCGCAGGTGAAACAATATGCGACCCCGAGAGGAAGATAGAAGCATTCGAGAGCCTAGAACACATTTCAGAGCCTGTTGTCACAGTAGCGGTTGAAGCGAAGAACACAAAAGATCTTCCAAAACTTATAGAGGTCTTGAGGCAGATAGCTAAGGAAGACCCCACAGTAAAAGTTGAGATAAACGAGGAAACAGGTGAACACCTCGTCTCTGGTATGGGTGAATTACACCTTGAGATAATCGCCTATAGGATAAACGAAAAAGGTGTTGAAATAGAAACCTCAGAGCCAATCGTAGTCTACAGAGAGACTGTAATGGACAACGCAGGGCCAGTTGAGGGCAAATCACCCAACAAACATAACAGATTCTATATAACCATAGAACCATTGGAAGAGTCAGTATTCAAGGCCATACAAGAAGGCATGATCAAAGAGGGTAGAATAAAAGGAAAAGAAATGGCGAACAAATTCATAAAAGCCGGCCTAAGCAAAGAGGAGGCTAGAAGGGTATGGGATGTATATGAGAGGAACCTCTTCATAAACATGACAAGAGGTATACAATACCTTGATGAGATAAAAGAACTCATATTAGATGGGTTCGAAACTGCGATAGACGACGGGCCACTGGCAAAAGAAAAAGTGATGGGCGTCAAAGTCAAGCTCATGGATGCCAAAATCCACGAGGACGCTGTGCACAGGGGCCCCGCACAGGTGCTCCCCGCAGTTAGAAGAGCTATATACGCGGCTATGATGATGGCCGAACCCAAGATCCTCGAACCAATACAGAAGGTTTTCATAAACGTCCCCCAAGAATACATGGGTAATGCTACACGGGAGATCCAGAACAGGCGCGGTCAAATCCTAGATATGAGCCAAGAGGGTGACATGGTAACAGTAGAGGCCAAGGTCCCAGTTGCTGAAATGTTCGGCTTCGCAGGTGACATTAGATCAGCCACAGAGGGAAGATGCCTCTGGTCCACTGAAAATGCAGGATTTGAAAAATTACCAGATGAACTCCAAAAAACGATCATAAGAGAAATAAGAACCAGAAAAGGACTGTCACCCGAACCATATGGTGCTGACCATTACCTCAGCTAAACTACATAAACATTATATAATAAGATAATAAATATAGGAGATTTAACCCAATCATAGGGGATAATGTCAAACTTCAGATCATCACAGAATATTGGAGGTAATATTATGGCTAAAGAGAAAGAACACATAAACTTGGCATTTATTGGACACGTAGACCATGGGAAATCCACACTTGTAGGTCACCTTCTCCTACAAGCAGGAGTCATCAGCGAACAGCAACTAGCTGAAGGAGAAGACAAATTCAGATATGTTATGGACAGGTTAGCAGAGGAAAGAGAAAGAGGACTGACAATAGACCTCGCACATACAAAATTCGAAACAAAAAAATATGAATTCACCATCGTCGATTGTCCAGGACACCGAGACTTCGTTAAAAACATGATCACAGGAGCATCACAAGCAGATGCTGCAGTGCTAGTCGTGGCAGCGGACGATGGCGTGATGCCACAGACAAAAGAACACGTATTTCTCGCAAGGACACTTGGCATAGACCAGTTAATCGTCGCAATCAACAAGATGGACCTAGTAGATTACAGCGAAGACAGATACGAGGAAGTTAAAGATGAAGTGAGCGAACTCATTAAGACAGTCGGTTACAAGCCCCAGGAAGTCCCATTCGTAGCGGTCTCAGCATTCGTAGGTGACAACATAACCGAGAAGAGTGATAAAACACCATGGTACAAGGGCCCAACAATAGTCGATGCATTAGACCAGTTAAAACCACCAGAAAAGCCAGTAGACCTACCATTAAGGATACCTATTCAGGATGTATATTCCATCACAGGAGTGGGAACAGTGCCAGTTGGTAGGGTTGAAACAGGAGTCTTAAAGACAGGTGACAATGTCATCTTTGAGCCGCCTGGCGTGGGCGGGGAAGTTAAATCCATCGAAATGCACCATGAACGCATAGAACAAGCCGAACCCGGTGACAACATAGGATTCAATGTGAGAGGTGTTGGAAAAAATGATATAAGGAGGGGTGACGTCGCAGGACACCCCGACACACCACCAACAGTCGCTAAACAATTCACGGCCCAGGTAGTTGTATTACAACACCCAGGAGTCATAACAGTAGGATACACACCAGTATTCCACTGCCACACAGCCCAGGTTGCATGCACCTTCACAGAACTCGTCCAGAAGATAAACCCGGCAACTGGTGAAGTGCAAGAAGAAAACCCAGACTATCTCAAAACTGGAGACGCCGCCGTGGTCAAGATACAACCAACCAAACCACTCGTAATAGAAAAGATCAAAGACATCCCACACATGGGTAGATTCGCCATAAGGGATATGGGACAGACAGTCGCAGCTGGAATGTGCATAGACTTGGTACCAGCAAAATAAACCCCCCCATATTATATTTTTTTGGAGGATGTAAATGCAGAAGGCACGGATCAAACTCACAGGAACAGACCCGAAAAAATTAGAATACGTCTGTGAACAGATAAAAAAGATAGCAGAGAGAACCGGAGTTGACATATCAGGTCCCATACCCCTCCCCACCAAAAGACTCATAGTACCAACCCGCAAATCACCAGATGGTGAAGGAACCGCTACTTGGGAAAAATGGGAGATGAGGATCCATAAGAGACTCGTGGGGATAGAAGCTGATGAAAGGGCCATGCGCCAGGTTATAAAGGTGAACGTACCAGATAATGTTAGTATAGAAATAGAACTCAAGGGCTGAAAAGCCCCTTGCGCATATTATATGATCTCCTTTTTTTTCATGTGCCGGGATAGCCTAGCCAGGTAAGGCGCGGGACTTGAGATCCCGTGGAGCTTCGCTCCTCCTGGGTTCAAATCCCAGTCCCGGCGTCAAAAAAAACCTAAGTTTGTCTTCTATGGGTGCTCTTATGATAAAAACTAAAATGGTACCTGATGAACTTATAGCCGTTATAAGTTATACTGGGTGTTTTAAGAAGACCATCAGGATACTCAGGGAACTTGAGGAATGGCTCAAGGCGAATAAGGTTAAAATTGGAGGTTCTGGTTTTGTGATATTCTATACTAGCCCCTTTGAGGATGAGGGAAAATATGATGTGGGGTTCCCTTTAGAGGAGGAGATTGCGGGTGATGATCATGTGAATATTGTGAGGATCCCAGGGCATAAGGTTTTATATACTAGCTATAAAGGTTCTGGTAGGATGGCCGCCTATGAATCCCTTATAGATTTTGTTGAGGAGAATAATATAGATGTTATAGGTTCACCCAGAGAAGTTTATCATGGGGATAGTGTGGAGATTCAGTTCCCCATAATCTAGGATTTGTATTTTTTTATGATATCCCTGAAAGCATCAATTATGTATTCTATTTGTTCCATGGTCATGGAGTATACGCTGCATTTAAACCATCGTGTCTGACCCCTCTTTATACCAACTATCCTCCTCTTTTTAAGCTCCTCATATAAAAAGAAGCCCCTTCTCGGGTGTGAACGTGCTATATTATCAAATATGGGTGTTTCAAATCTTACTAGGTCATGTTCTTTTGGTTTAACCCCCAATTGTATTATTTCACCTAGTTTTTCCATTTCTTTTACAAAGTGTCTTGTTTTTTTAAGTTCTTCATTCCATTGTTGGACTCTTGCTTTCACATGGGGAAATGATGCCATGAGTGTTGCGATTGGAGCGCCCCTACTCGTACATCCTAGCATTTCGATTTCTTTTTTTTCGTGGCGATCGGATCTTTTAAGTATAGTGTCCTCCCATTCACTGGTCATGCCAAGCACTCCTATCGGCCCGGAGGCTGCCATGCTCTTATGCCCGCTTCCAACAATGAAGTCAGCCCCTATATCCTTGGCGTCTATTGGCATTCGGCCCATGGTGTATGCGCAATTTAAAAGTAGTGGGATGCCCAATCTTCTACAAGTGGATGCTATGGCTTTCGCGTTTGTGAGGTTTCCATAGTCTCCGTCAACGTGTGTTAAAACTGCTAGTTTGATCTCGGTCTTGTCGATGGCATCTTCTAATACTTGTCTGTAGGTTTCTGATTTTATCTCAAACGTTGGATATCCATTGTTGGGTGCCTCGATGATTTTAAGGTGGTTCCTTTCTGCTGCTAAGTGTGTGGTATAATGTGCGTTACCATCTGCTATTATTGTGTCTCCTCTGTCGCAGAGGGCATGCATCACTGCAAATTTTCCCTCTCTTGCACCATGGACTGTTCTTACAACATCGACGTTTATAAAATCTGCCAAATCATCAAGGAATCTGTTAATGTCTGGTTTTTTTATCTGATCTAGTCGTCCTTCACAATAATCACATATACTGTAACCGTCTGAAAATTCATAAAGTGCTTCACGGGCATCTGCTGTGAGAACACCACCCCTCTGAAGTGGATTTAAGTTAAGGTTTTCCCTTTCAAGCACCCTTGTAAGTCTATAATCGTCACATTCCATCATTTTCCCTCTATTATACTTTTTATCTTCTCATATATTATTTCACGGTTTTTGGGGTTGATTTTAAATATTTGCACGTCTTCTCTGTTCTTCACATTATGGATTAGTTTTCTGTGGAAGGCTGCTATCACTGTTTTGTCGCTTGAGAGCGCCTCTTCAACTTTATCTAGGAACTTTGGGTCTTTAAGTTCCATTGGCGCGACTTCATCTATTATAATATAATCTGCCGATCTGGTGGCCCTTTCAATCCCGGGTATGCCCACTCTTTTGATCGTTTCAAGGTTAACACCATAGGATCCTACCCTTGGCCCTGGAGCTCCCCTTCTTGCTAGTATCCCCCTTTCACCGGTCGCTATATCTATTATTTCAAATCCTGTCCTCTTCTTGCCTTCTCTTATCTCTGGTGTGAATATTCCACCTATCCGAGCCCCTTTCTCTTCTAGGTGACTTTTTATCCTCTTAATTAGTGTTGTTTTACCAGTTCCTGGTTTTCCTGTTATTATTATATTCAACTTTTCATCTCCCTTTTTTATAGTAAGTTGGTGAGGCCCAGTTCCTTTGCATATTCTTTCGCATGGTGGATTTCTTCTCTCGTGGGGTATCTGTCTATCATAGGGTATTCCATGGCATGGTATACTGGTCTGTATTGTCCCATTATGTTGACTGGGGTGTCTTTGCCTAGTTTGTCAGCTATCCATGATAATATGGGTATTGTGCAACATTCTATGTGCCCTGGGAGTATGAGGTGTCTTATTATCATATCAGCTGATTCTTTGGCTAGCAGGTGATTCCTTGTGGCTATTTCCCAATAGTTGTCAGCGTCTGCTAGTGTCTTGGCGCATTTGTTGTTCCCAAACTTGAAATCTGTCAAGTATAGGTCTATGATGCCATCTAGTAAGTTCATGGCTTCCTTTGACATGTAGAAGTTGCTGTTCCATATTATGGGGATGTTTTCTTTGCATTGTGAAATGACTTTTAGGATGTAATTGAGGTTGGGTGTGGGATCGCCCCCCACAAAATTGACGTTGAATGATCCTCTCTGCCTTCTTTTATCTATTATTTTTGCAAGTTTTTCAGGTCTTATGTGGACGCCCCCTTGCGGGTTTTGGGATATGTCCCAATTTTGGCAGAATACGCAGTGGAATGTGCAACCTGAGAAGAATATTGTATGGCTTGGGACGAGGGGTGTCTCCTCTCCAAAATGCAAAAACTCTGATGCTATCCTGGCTTCTAGCACTCCACAGTATCCTGGTTCTTTTCTACGGTTAACATAGCAGCGTCTTTCACAAAAATGGCACGACTTGAATATGTTCTCGGCTATTTTTATCTTCAAATCTAGGAATGATGTTCCCCAAGATCTTGTGGATTGTTTTTCATAATATTCCTTGAATTTTCTCCGGATTCTTTCGTGTTCGTCCCATAGTCTGGCTGTTGGCACATCTTCAACTTCTATGGATGCTGCTATCTTAAACCGTGCAAGTTTTTTATCTTCCTTTATAAGATGATAATCTTCTAGCATCATATAATGTTAAGATAGTCTGCCTTTTTGTATTTTATCCTCCGATGACCCTTATGGTTTCTATGAGTATCCTTGGTGTTATGAAGGTTCCTATTTGCCTTATCCTTGAATCTATCATTTTTATTTGTTTCAGGATGTTGAACAGATTACCTGAGATCATGGCTTTTTTTATTGGATACTTTATTTCTCCATTTTCTATGAAGAATGGGTTGTTGGCTTCTAGTGAAAAGTCCCCCGAAATTGGATTGGCTGTATGAGCACCAAGGACATCAGTTACAAGCATGCCCCTTCTAATATCTTCAATTTTTATTTTATCTTGGAAGTCTAGTATGATGTTGGTTGTTAAAACTGTTGGTATGCTTGAGAATGATGATCTCATACCATTACCAGTACTTTCAACTTTTCCCTTGGAAGCTGTATAAAGATCATATATGAAATTTTTTAATATGCCTTTTTCTATTATAGGTGTGCGTTGGGATGGTGTTCCTTCATCATCTATGGGGGCTGAATAGAGGCCTCCTGTTATTCTCCCATCATCATATATGTTCATTCCTGGGTTCGCTACTTCTTCTCCGATTTTGTCCCTGAGGTAGGACCTTCCTCTTTGGACGTTATCGGCGTTTATTGCTGATGTGAATGTTGCAAGAATGCCATTTATGGCATGATAATCCAATAGGATGCTCATGTCATCTGTCTCGACTCTTTCGCCTCCGATGGAATTTTTCGCTATCTTACAAGCGGCCTGTGATATTTTTTCCGGTTCTAGGCTCATTAGGCATGATGCATCGGATTCGTAGGCTGTGGATTTAAAATTGTTTTCCTTGGCATTAACTGATATGTGGGCAGAGAATCCCGTACTCTTATATTCTGTTTCAACCCCATTGGAATTTAACAGGAACGTTTGAAGGTGGCTTGCAGTGAAACCTCCGCTGGTAGGTTCACAACCTTCATCAAAAACCGTATTTATCATTCTTTCCGCGAATTCATGAACATCAGCAACTTCTAGATCATGGAAGCTTTTATCATAGATTTTCTTCACATGAGGATAATGTGATGGTTTGGAAAATTTAAAATTTTCATCTGCCTCATTCGCTCTCATATTAAAGACAGCCGCCTCTATGGCATCTTCTATCCGGTTCATGTCCGTGGTGTAAGAGAAGCCCATCCTTTTATCTTCTATAACCCTTAAGCCGAGGCCTGTTAAGTGTTGTTCCTTTGCAAGGTCTATCCTATCCCTTTGGATGTCAACTTCCAATGTTTTCTCTCTTTGTATATATATTTCAACGTTCTGCGCATGTTTAAGGGCTTCTTTGAATGTTTTTTCTGCTATATTATACAATTTGTTCCCCCCGTTGGAATATGAGTTTTTCAAGAGCTTCTGCCACTCCATCACCATATTTTTTGGTTGTCACGTAATCTGCCATTTTTTTGAGTTGGGGATCTGCGTTTGCAACCGCTACCCTTAACCCGGCCACTTTGAGGAAGTCGATGTCGTTTTCACTGTCTCCTATTGCTATTATATCCTCTGTTTCGATTCCCATGTCTTCTGCGACTATTTTAAGGGATGAACCTTTATTGACACTTGGATCTGTTAAATGAATTGCGAATTTCGTATCATAAACTTCAACATCAAAATCCCTCAAAGCTTCCTTTATAATATCTTCGGGTATTGTGCGCCATATAGCTATCTCAGAGACTCTGAACTCTGAAAATTGAACCTTCTCCACAGGATACAAACTTTTAAGGTGCTCGTAAGCTTTTTCAGCCTTTCTAATATCACCCAGTACCTTAACTTTCTCCTTAGAATATATTACACCACCATTTTCCGCTACAAGACCCCCTGAGGTTCCTATAAGTACAGAAGCTGCCCTGGTGAAACATAAGATATTCCCAGTGACGAGTATAACAGGCACACCAAAAGATTCAGCTTTCCTCAATGCTTTAAGGGCAGGTATGCTCAACTTCCTTGTCGGGTCAGTTATAGTACCATCAATGTCTACAGCAATCGCCCTCATAATCTAATCCTCAAAATGAACTATAACGATATGCGATATTACATGTTCCCTCCCTTGAAACCATACATGCACCAACAGGATTAGTTGGCGTACACTCGCTCCTGAAAAGTGAACAATCCTCAGGCCTCGCAACACCCCTTAATACAGCACCGCAAATACAACCAGTGGGACATTCAATCACATCCCCCAATTCAATATCAAACCTTTCCCTAGCATTAAAATTTGAGAATTCCTCCTTTATCTCATATACAGAATCCGGGACTTCTGGAAACCCCCTCCACTCTCTACTCGTAACATAGAAAACCTCTCTCATAACCTCCTGGGCTTTAAGGTTACCCTCCTCCCTTACAACCCTTCTATACTCATTTTCAACCTTGGCATTTCCATTCTCTATCTGACGAAGTATCATATAAACGGCTAAGAGAACATCAATAGGGTTGAAACCCGCAATAACCTGGGGTATCCCATAATCCCTAGAAAATGGGATATAAGGCCTCGTACCTATTATAGTGGAAACATGTCCAGGTTCTATAAGACCATCCAAATTCACTTCCCCAGATTCTATGAGAAATTTCAAAGCAGGAGGTATGAGACGATGACATGAAAGGACCGAAAAATTTTCTGGCGGATCTGACAAAATCGCGGAAGCTGTTGTGGGTGCTGTTGTCTCAAAACCAGCCGCCATGAAAACAACCTCGCGGTCAAGGTTCTTCGCAATCTCAACAGCATTGTTCACACCATAGACTATTCTGACATCAGCACCTTCAGCTTTTGCATCAGCAAGAGAACCATAAGATCCAGGGACACGGAGCATATCCCCAAAAGTCGTAATGGTAACGCCTTGCCTTGCAAGTTCCACGCATTCATCAATCTCCCTCGCAGGAACGCAGCATACTGGGCATCCAGGCCCAGCGACAACCTCAACCTCCTCTGGTAAAAGGGATCTTATACCATGTTGCATTATCGTATGTTCATGAGATCCGCAGACATGCATTATCTTAACCGGCCGTGAAATCTTATTAATCTTTGATATTATCCTCCTTGAAAGATCCTTCATAACATCACCAGGATAATCTCTGCTTAAAATCATTATCTCATATAAAGAGCATATATAGTTGATGGACAAAAAAGAGAAATGGGGAAAATTCGATTATATCTTTCTTGAAACCGCAAATCCAGCGATAATTGACAGCACCCCTAATACCATTAAGGATAATGGCGTTCCTGTTGGCTGCATTGGAACTTCCCCAGGCTTTGGTGGCTTTGGTGTTGGCTCTTTAGACACTTCTATCGTCACAGAATCCATGTTGTTGTCTAAATTTGGATCGTATATGCCACTTGTCACAGTAGCTACATTCGTTATGCTCACATCAGATACCATAACCCTTGCTATGATTTCAAGAGTTGCTACGGCCCCACCTGTAAGATCCCCAATCGTCCAAATACCAGTCACCGGATCGTATGATCCTTGAGTGGCCGTGCTGCTCACATACTGCAGACCC
>LGEU01000149.1 GCA_001507955.1 Methanobacteriaceae archaeon 41_258
GATGAAAAGTCCAGCATCTTCTCTTTTATACAAGAGAAGACAATCTCTGAAAAAGACATCGAAGACGTGCTCTGGGAACTTGAAATGTCACTACTTGAAAGTGACGTGGCAATAGATGTAGCCGAAAAAATAACAAAGGAACTCAAGGATCAACTAGTAGGCAAAAAGGTCAAGAGGAGCACCGACATCACAGAATACACCCAAGAAGCCCTAAAAAATAGTATAAAAAACATACTAACCGTCAATGGTAAAGACATTAACAAGATCTTCCAAGAAAAAGGAGATGAACCACTCATAATAATGTTTGTTGGCATAAACGGCACAGGCAAAACAACAACCATAGCAAAAATGGCGAAACACTTCCTAGATAAGGGATTGACTCCAGTGATCGCGGCCTCAGACACTTTCAGGGCAGGGGCCATAGAACAATTAAACCACCACGCAGAAAAACTTGGAGTGAAGATAATAAAACATGAAAAAGGCGCTGACCCGGCCGCAGTAGCATTCGACGCAGTAGAACACGCCAAGGCAAAGAGAAAAGATGTTGTTTTAATCGACACTGCAGGTCGGATGCAAACAAATGTCAACCTTATGGATGAAATGGCGAAAATAAAAAGGGTTGTGAAGCCCGACCTAATCATCTTCGTGGGAGACTCGCTCACAGGTAATGACGCCGTTGAGCAGGCCATAAAATTTAATGAAAGTGTTGGAATCGACGCCATAATACTGACAAAGGCAGATGCGGATGCAAAAGGTGGCGCGGCCCTATCAATAGGCTACGTTATAAACAAGCCCATAATATTTCTTGGAACAGGTCAAGACTATGACGACCTTATAGAATTCAAACCAGAATGGATGATCCGCCAACTCTTCACATAATAGTCTTTATGGTGGCATCAGTTGACAAAAATAATAGAAAATAAAGAGCTTAGGGATAAATTTTTTGTTTTCAAGGACCGGGAAGAAGCCGGGGAAATCCTCGCCAAGATGCTGAGAGATTATAAAGATTCTGACGCTATTGTACTTGGCATCCCAGCAGGTGGCATACCAATAGCATCTATTATAGGGAAAAAACTCAATTTAACCTTGGATGTTCTAGTTGTAAGTAAAATAACATTACCTTGGAACAGGGAAGCAGGATATGGGGCTGTGGCATTCGACGGAACCATAAAATTAAACCAAGAATTGATAGATTCGCTTGGACTAAGTGGAGAAGAAGTGGAAGCCGGTATCAGAGAAACCCTAAAGAAGGTTAAAAAGAGGGTTCACATTTTCAGGAAGGGCAAACCACCCCTAAAACTTAAAAAAAGGACAATAATAGTTGTTGATGATGGTCTAGCATCAGGATATACTATGCTCACTGCCTTGGAGGCTCTTAAAAAGGCGGGAGCCGCGAAGATAATTGTTGCAGTACCCACAGCCAACTTAAACGCTATCAAAAGAATAGAAGATAAAGTAGACTTAGTATATTCCCCTAACATAAGACAAACATATCCCTATGCGGTTGCAGACGCTTACAAACACTGGTCAGACGTGTCAGAAAAAGAAGTTAGAAGGATACTCCAAAATTCATAAGAACCTTTCAAGTGAAGAGGCGATAGCGGTTGCACTGTTAAAAAAGACGGAAGATAAAATACCAACAATTTTACCATCCTGTATAATCGGTGATCCACTATCACCAGGCAGTGGCAACCGCCTATGGGCAAATGCGAGATAATGATATGTTCTCCCCACAGATAAGATAGTACAATAATTTTTCTCCCCCTCTCTCATGGAATAGGCCGGTCCAAGCTTGGGAGAACCTATCTCCACAACATTAACAAGGGAGGAAGGTAATCTAAAATCTGCGATGGCAAGATCTAACTCATATAATATCCTAGTTATTATACCTTTAAATTTCCCAATATAAACAGGATCACCTAGACGACAACTACCAACTTTCAGAAGATGCTGGACAGTTATAAACTTAAAATGTTCATCCGCGGGGATAACCGCGCCCACCACAGCCTCTTTCTTATTACATCGAATCCTTGAACCAGGGCCAATACACATTTCAAAATATATTTTGGATTCTCATCCTATTTATATAGATTAAGTCCAAAAGAACATTACATCGACGATGCCAAAGCCATAGGGTTTAGAAAAAGTAAACCCTGAGGAGTTTGACATTCTCTGTAAGATAATGAATTGGAAAATATTGAGTTATAAAGACATGGGATCCTATGTGGGAAGCTATTACACTCTATAATAGATCTATGGATATACGAAGGCTTCGTGAAGAATTTGCCATCCTTATCCATTCACTACTGGTTCACACCCCCCCACTCTGTACAGCCAGTAGCAGAGAAACTTGCAACCGAGTACATGAAAATATCACCTCTAAAAATGGGAGGGCCTATGCAAACAAAAGGGGAAAGATAAACTCCCGTGTGTGTGGGGGACTTAATAGTCTAAGTAGCCTTGATTGTAAAGTTTTTGGAGATCTGAGGCATGCATCATCTCATAGACCGCATATGGATTGTTGATGTAAGGTTCTATGAGGCCTCTTGCTATGTAGTAGTATGCGCCGAATCTGCCGTATTGCTTCCATACTAGTTGGACGTATAAGGGGAAGCCACATCCAGGGTTGATGAATACGTTGCCTTGGCGGACTGTACCATGGAAGTATAATGG
>LGEU01000007.1 GCA_001507955.1 Methanobacteriaceae archaeon 41_258
ACTCTGTTGAATCTATCCTTTTTTGTGTTGATTTCCTGGCTTTGGTATTTACGCCAAGATTTAGTTGCGGGTCCGAGCACGTCAACTGCTAGCACTTCCTCTGGTGTCTGCCCACTATCTATCTCGGCGAGGATTGCCTGCTTTTGCGGGTCCGTGGCGAGCGGCCCCTTGAAGTAAGCGTCCACCTCAGCCAGTTTCTGGTCCTTAGCAGCTTGGAGCGTCTGCTGGTATGGTTGATATACGAGAAAATAGTATCCGCTTGCGACGATGATTATTATTATTATACCAAATACCATGGCTCCTACAAGGGTGCGTTGATCCTCTTCCGGTATCCTTGGACGTATGCCCCTACCAGGGGGCTTTTTTGGTGGTGGTGTTAAACCAGGTTTTCTTTCAGGGGGCCTCTTAGGCACCTTTAATCTGGGTTTTTCCTCTTTTTTCTTTGTTCTTAGGCGGGGCCCGGGCATGGACTTTTTTTTTGATTTTTCCGATGGTTTCTCCTTCGCACTTGTAAATTTTTCCACAAGCCCCCTCACTCTTTCCATGATATCCCTGTTATCCTCCTTTTTTCGAAGATTTGGAGGCTTATTATCATTCCCTCTTATTTTATCTATCATTTTTTATCCCTATTTTTATTTTTAGGATGATGGGGGTTAATATATAGGCTATAATAAGGATGAAAAGTACTATGGCGAATATTTTCAATTTTAGCCCTGTGAATATGGTAAGTATCAGTAGTATAATTACTATGGCCCCATTTTTCGTGTTGATCTTTGGATATTCTATGGAACTTATCATCATAAGTGACACGATAGTCACTGTGATGAGAATGAT
Source organism: Methanobacteriaceae archaeon 41_258 (assembly GCA_001507955.1). GTDB lineage: Archaea > Methanobacteriota > Methanobacteria > Methanobacteriales > DSM-23052 > Methanothermobacter_A. The sequence continues at coordinate 835 of LGEU01000007.1, forward strand.
GTGTTCATTGAAAATACCACTAAGGTATAGGGAGGAGACAACAACCGCCATTGCTGGTATTGGTAAGCCTATGAATGTGCTCTTCTTGGCACTTGCAATTACATTGAATCTTGAAAGCCTTAATATTCCACATGTCATTATTAGAAGACCAACTAATATATTAATGTATCGAAAACTTGTTGTGGAATATACGAAGAGTGCTGGGGCCAAACCAAAAGAGGTAATATCTGAGAGGGAGTCAACGTTCATTCCGAAACCTTTATCATCCCTTCTTTTTATTTTACGTGCAATCCACCCATCAATTGAATCAAAAATAACTGCCAGTAACATTAACTGACAAGCAGCCTCCATGCCACCCTCTAATATCATTATTATTGATAGGAATCCGAAAGAAGCGTTCATGATCGAGAATAGGTCAGGAACCTCTATATAGTATTGTATTTTATATTCTCTCATCGCCTATAAACCTCTCTTCCTCTGTTTGTGTGGTGGGGAATCGTGCTATTATTGTCTCCCCTGCCTTGGGCTTTGACCCTATATCAACTAAAATGTCACAGTCCTTGGGTATTATAAGATCCACCCGGGAGCCGAAACGGATCATGCCTATGCGAGTGCCAATTTTCACCCTTTCACCCACTTTTACATATTGTATTATCCTCCTAGCGATGAAACCTGCTATTTGGATGATCCCTACCCTACCATATTTTCCCTCGATGACCATCAAATTTTTCTCATTTTCTGTTAAAATTTTACCCTTCGCTATTTTAAATTTCCCAGGATAGTAGCTGGCGTGGATGATCTCCCCACTGATGGGTGCCCTGTTAACATGCACATCAAATGGGGACATGAACGTGCTTACGAGGATGGCTTCATTATCGTCTGTGATCTTATCCAATAGGGGATAGGAGGAGTCCACTACTTCTATCTTGTCTATTTTCCCGGAAAGGATCCTTCCATCAGCGGCTGCCACTATTATACCCTCAGAATCTGGTGTTTTCCGCTGTGGGTTCCTGAAAAATTGTATTACAAATGCTAGAATTGATAGGATGAGAAATGTTATGATATAATATCCTAGGAGAAAGATGAAGATGGAGAATGTTAAAACTATGCCAAGTTTTTTTGGGACTCCCTTCACGAGCATCAGATCACCAGTAGAAAATACTCTTTTTTTGAAACTAATAAAATATATATAAAGTCTATTAGATATTAATCTCTACATTTCCGGATAAAATTTAAAGCTTATCTAGATCTTGTGATGTGATGACAATGATAGAAAGCAAGATCAAGGTTCTTCGACAAGCGGCGCGAGTATCGAGCACGAGTTCGGGTAAAATATGGTGTGTTGCCGCTGGTAACGAGGACACGATTAACAGCGTAGCCTATGAAGCCATAGCATCGAAAGATAAGGTTAAAATACTCTTCAGAGAACACGTAGCGGTTAAGGAGGCATTTCTCAGGAAAAAGTTTGATTTGATGATGCTCTATGGTGACGAGGCCAAGATACGAGACTTGTCAATCATATGTAAAGAGAACGGAGGAGCGTTTTTAAAGATAGCACCATACTATGTTAAAAATGAACCATATCTCCTACTTCTCGTAGCACCGGAGAATCTGATCAAAAGATTTGTTGGAGAAGCCGAAAAGAAGAAAGCCAACTTCAATTTAATCCTTGAGGATAAAACAACAGGTTTTATAGAAGCAGATGTTTATTTAACTGCAAGATTGCCAAAGTTTATAAAGGATATTATTGACCCATTATTTAAAGTTACAGATGTTGTCCTAACAACATTACTAGTATCAGTTTCCAGAGGTGAAGATGCTGAAAAAATAAAAGAAATCTCAGCCCATAATAATATATTTATTGTGGATTTCAAAAACATTCTAGAGGAGGATTAAAATGTTTTCATTCGGAAAAAAGGAAAAAGGAGAAAAAAAAGAAAGCAAAACACTCACAAGCACCCTTGGTATAGACTTAGGGACGCTGAATACCGTGATAGCCAAGCCATCAGGGGATAAATTTGACATTTATAAAATACCTTCAGTAGTCGCTGTGAAAAAGGAAGACCCATCCTATGTCCTGGCAGTGGGTGAAGAAGCGAAAAAGATGCTCGGCAGAACACCCGAGGATATAGTGGCTGTCAGACCACTTAGAAAGGGTGTTGTTGAGAGCGTGGCGCAAGCAGAGGCGCTTATTGTCCACGCAATAGAAATGGGCGCCGGCGAATTATCATCCATTGACAGGATAGTTATAGGCATCCCAGGCAATGCGTCAGAAGTTGAAAGGAACGCAGTTGAAGAAATCGGCAAAAGGGCGGGTATAAAATACGTTCTGGTTATAAGTGAGGGTCTTGCAGCGGCGATAGGCGCAGGATTGCCAATAGCGGAAGCCTCAGGTACCATGGTAATTGACATTGGAGCAGGATCAAGCGACATCGTCGTCATATCACTTGGGGGGATAACAGACATTGAAACAGTACGAATAGGCGGCGATGACATAGATGAAAACATAGTAGAACTAGTCAAAGAAAAACACAACGTCGAAATAGGACTACACGAGGCTGAAAAAGCAAAAATCGAAGTAGGGATGGTCCATGCACAAACCGATATTGAAAACAAAAAAACCACAGTAATAGGAAAATGCATGGAAACAAACAAGCCAAAAGAAATTGAAATAGATTCAAAACTAGTCGCAGACGCGGCCGAACCCGTGATAACAAAGGTAATAGAATCTTTATCAAAAGTCCTTGAAAGATTATCACCAGAACTCATATCAGGAGTATACAAAAAAACAATACTAGTTGGGGGCACCTCCCTCCTAAGAGGACTTAAAGAAAGAATCTACGAAGAAGTGGGCATACCAGCCAAAATATCAGAAGACCCCATGACAGTAGTGGCAAAGGGCGCGGCCATCGTAGCAGCCGAACCACGAGCCCTGGAACCAGAAGTAAGACTAAAAGCCATGAAATAAACTTGATCCAATGAACATACTCGGAATCGACGAAGCAGGTAGAGGACCCGTAATAGGACCAATCATAATAGCGGGTGTGATGCTACCCAAAGAAAAAATACGAACACTTGAAAAGCTCCAAGTTAAAGACTCCAAAAAACTCACACCAAGAAAACGCACATACCTAGCCAAAAAAATAAAAAAAATCAGCAAATATTATATAAAGAGGATAGACGCTCCAACCATAGACAAACTACGTCAAGAGGGCATTAACCTCAACGAAATAGAAAAGAATGCCATTGCAGATATCATCAACCGGGCACGGCCAGACCATGCCATAGTAGATTCGGTTGACATAAAACCCCGACGATTCGAAAAGGAAATAAAAAAATTAATAAAATACCAGATAAGCATCAAAGCAGAACACAGAGCCGACACAAAATATCCAATAGTCTCAGCAGCGTCAATAGTAGCTAAAGATCAAAGAGAACGAGAAATAGAAAGGATAAAAAGAGAATATAAAGTAGAATTCGGTTCGGGGTACCCTAACGACCCCCTCACAAAAAAATTCCTATCACAACTAGACATGAACAGACTACCAGATTTCATAAGAAAATCATGGGCCACAATAAAAAACATGCAAAAAACTGGGGGTTTTTAGATGATCACAGACCCAATACTAAATCTCATCACAACAATACTAGAAATGTTCAAAAGCGGAGGCATAATCACCTACGCCATTACACTCATAGGAATATACGGCTTGGCCCTCTCCATAGAAAAAATGTATTATCTGCGCAAAATTTCACGCATCAGCACACCAGAGATCATAGGAATCGTTAATAATTCCATGGAAAAAGGAGGAGCCCTCGAAGCCCTCAGAGCCATAGGACAATACCAAAACCCGATCTCCAAGATAATCTCGGAAGCTCTTAAAATAGGCTATAGGAACAAGGCAGAAGTCGAAGATGCCATGGAAAGAGTTTTCATAGTCGAAATGAGTAACATGACCCGTGGCCTCGGCACCCTCAAGACAATAATCGAAATCGCACCACTACTAGGTCTTATAGGCACTGTCATAGGAATATGGCACACATTCAGGGTTCTCGGAGTTAACGCAGACCCCACTTCAATGGCCCAGGGGATTTACATAGCCCTTATCACAACCATAGCAGGGCTCACAGTCGCAATATTACTGTTACCATTCTATTCATACATAACAGGCAGAATAGAAGCTGAAATAGATAAAATAGAACTTATAAAAAAGATGACAAATTGGAATTACGCAGTTATGAAGATCAAAGTAGAGGGAAACCTCGAAGCCGTGATGGAAGCCCTCAGAGAATCAGAGGGCATAGTTAATGTGAAACCCATCAACGAACCCGAAGCAAACATGCAAGTAGCCTTCAAACCCAGCATGCTAGAAAAGAGTATAAACAATATAATACTCGAAAAATGTAACAAGAGCGCAGATATAATAGAAAGCAGACTAAAACAATAACTGGTAGGGATAATATTGCCCATTGACGTTGAAAGATATAAGAGAAAGATTAAAAGGGCCAATCCACGCTTCAACCTCGTCCCATTTATAGACATATTATTCACCTTACTCATTTTCCTCGTTGTAACAGGTAGTTTTCAAGGAATCAACGAGGGGACATCCTCCTCTTCGGGCAAACCCGAACCAAGTGAAACCCTGGGCCCCTCAGAATATTATCTCATCCCCGTCTCTGGCTTGAAGAAAGTTACAGTTAATGGCATGGACAAATCAGAATATATAAGAAATAGTGCGATCGCAGTCCACACACGCGTATTAGATGAAGGTGAAATAACAATAAAGCCAAGGGAGGGTCTTATAATCATACAAACACCACCAGGTTTCCCAGTGGATAAAGCTGTTAAGAGTCCAACCCAATAGAAAAGGTGATAAATAATGTATCTTGGCAGAATATTAGCTGTTGGAAGCGGCGAAGATGGTGTATTCGCTGCTTATAGAGTGTCGAGCAGATCATTCCCCAATAGGATTGCTAAGAAATTCGAGGACAGGATTGCGATCATCCCTAAGGAAGGCCACGAAACCGACATCTTCAAAAACCCCTATATTGCATACAATTGTATAAGGATAGTGAGGGACACAGCAATAGTATCTAATGGTTCACATACAGATGTGATAGCTGATAAGATAAGCATAGGTATGAACATAAGGGATGCTATAGCATTATCTCTGTTCACAATGGACTATGAAAAGGATGAACTCAACACCCCAAGGATAGCAGCAGCCATAAAAGATGATGGTGAAGGCTATATAGGGATAGTAACCCCCCATAGCATCCAAGTACAAAAAGTACCTAGGGGGAGCGCATATTACATATCCACATATGAGCATATAACACCTCGAAGAGTCAAATTCGAGGCGGAGAATGCGGATGAAGCAGCCGCTTATATAATGGATGGGGGAGAATTCTCTAGGTTCACACATCCAATAACCGCGGCGGCAGCTTTTAAAGGGATCAGAGAATGGGAACTTAGCACCATCTAACCAAGATAAACTTTAGGGTGCTCCAATTGGAAATAAAAATCATAGGACTTTCCACAATCCCCATTATAAAAGAGGGTGACGATCTAGCAACTCTCATCATCGAAGCCTCTGAGAGGGAACATTTAAAAATCGAGGACGGGGATATTATTGTTATCGCGGAGACCATAGTATCCAAGGCAGAAGGAAACACAATAAACCTTAAGGGGATAGAACCAGGATCACTAGCTAAGAGATTAGCTGAGCAGACAGGCAAAGACCCTAGGTTAGTTGAGGCAATATTGAGAGAATCAGAGGATATAATAAAAGTTGGACATGACTTCATAATCTCCGAGACAAAACATGGCTTTATATGCGCAAATGCTGGTATAGATGAATCAAATGTTGAAGAGGGGATGGCAACACCCCTACCCGAGGATCCGGATGCTACAGCAGAAAAAATAAGATCTTCATTAATTGACAGATTAGGTAAGACCATCAGTGTTATAATAGCCGATACCCAGGGACGTCCTTTCAGGGAAGGTGCTGTTGGGGTTGCCGTGGGCGTTTCTGGCATGAACCCAATCTGGGATAGGAGAGGGGAGAAAGACCTCTATGGTAAGAGTCTGAAAACAACAAAGATTGCAGTTGCCGATGAGATAGCATCAGCAGCTTCCATGGTAATGGGACAAGCAAACGAAGGCATACCCATCGTCATAATAAAAGGGTATCATCATGACCATCTCAGGGGTGAAGGCACATCCAAGGACCTTCTAAGGCCTAGGGAATTGGATGTTTTCCGTTGACAGGGGGGCCTTAAAATGATAACCGTACTATCAGGGGGTACAGGAACGCCTAAACTCCTTCAGGGGATGAAAGAGATTATCAACCCATCCCAGATCACTGTAATAGTTAATACAGTAGAGAATGATTATTTCTCAGGCTTATACGTTGCACCCGACATTGACACAGTCCTCTACACTTTAGCAGATATTATAAACGAGGAAACATGGTATGGTATAAGAGATGATACGTTTATCACTCATGAAATGTTAAAAAAATTGGGATGCCCCGAACTTCTAAGGATAGGTGACAAGGACCGTGCATTCAAGATCCAGAAAACATTACTATTGGAAGATCATAGTCTATCAGAAGCTGTAGATATCCAAAGGAAGGCTCTTGGTATAAGGTCAAGGGTAATACCAATGAGTAACGAGTCCTCTGAGATAAAAATATTAACGGAAAAGGGGTTGATGGGCTTCCATCAATTCCTCATCAAAGAAAAGTCCGAACCGAAAGTTGTTGACATACAATATAATAGTGTCAGACCAGCACCTGGTGTTATAGAGTCCATAGAGGATTCAGAGATGGTTATCATAGGACCATCCAATCCAGTGACTTCCATTGGCCCGATAATCTCCACAAAAGGCGTTAAAAAGGCATTGGAACAAGTTTTTGTGGTTGCAGTCTCCCCCATTGCTGGTGGAGTGCCATTCAGCGGCCCCGCAGCAAAATTCATGAAGGCTTTAGGTTATGAGGTTTCCTCTATGGGGGTTTGCCAAATTTATGCGGATTTCTTAGACAAATTTGTCATTGATAAAAAAGATTCCCATTTAGAAGAAAAAATAGAAAAACTAATAAAAGAGGTTACGATAACAAACACCAAGATGAAAAATCTCAAAGACAAAATACGGTTGGCTAGAATAATTTTAGGTGAAATAGTATGATTCAAATGACCCTAATCCAAATAGATAATTATGGACCATGGACTGTAACCCCCACCCCCAGGCGAGAATCAGACCTCCAAATATTACAAGCAGAACTTTACGCTGACCTTCAAAGACAATTCGCCGCAAAACAAGGACTAGTTTTCTTCATGAGATTCGATAACATGCTCGCCATAAGTAACGGCATGGACATGGAAGACCATTTAAAAATACAAGAATCTATAGGCAACAGATACCCAATAACTGTGAGTATGGGGGTTGGAACGGCACAGACACCCTATGATGCACAGAGGAAAGCTACAAGGGCCCTTCAAAGTCATGGTGGCGCACAATCCGAAGAAAGGAAAGAAGTGCTCGCAATCGACACCTTAGCCAATGAGGAAGGTTTTGTGCAAATAGCCCACATTGACATTAATGGAATAACAGAAACACTCACTGATACCATGCCAGCCTATGACACGTCCTTTGTTGTTAATCGAGTCCAACACTTTTTAATGAAAAAATTGATCAAAAAAGGCTCGTTACTATTTTTCATAGGTGGAGATAATTTCATGTCCCCATGCAATGGTCTAGCACCAGAAGGCCTGCTCAAGATCATAAATGAGATAAAAAACGAGATAAACATCGCATTAAAAGCGGGTATAGGTAAAGCCCCAACAGCCGAGAAGGCAGCTAACTTAGCAGATCTTGCACTTGAAGAAATAAGAGGCAGTTTCACTTACGATTTAGTACATCTTATGAAGGAATGATCGATGATCCTTAAGGTATTAGCCCCCATGGCTGGTATTTCCAATGCAAGATTTTGCCTCAAACTAGCACCCTATGGTTTTAACATGGTTACACTAGGCGGCTATAACGCTGATAAACCAACGGTAAGAGCCGCCAAAAAGATAATGGAAAGGGGAAGATTGGAATTCGATTTTAGCGCTGATGAATTACCATATATAATTCAAGAAGAGGCTTCTTTGATAAAAAACAATGCAGATGTTATGGTATCTGTTAATTTGAGAGCTGTTTCGCCAGATCCTATTATAGAAATTTCAAAGATAAAAGAAGTTGATGTTGTGGAGATAAACGCTCATTGCCGCCAAGAGGAGCTTACAAGTATTGGTTGCGGCCAAGCACTCCTAATGGATTTTGAAAGATTGGAAGATTTCACAAGAGAGGTTGTGATAAGATCAGACTCGAAGGTTTCAGTTAAGATAAGGGGTAACGTACCTGGAATTGATGAATCGGAGGTCGTCAGGATTTTAGATAATAGCGGGGTGGATTATATCCATTTGGATGCTATGAAACCCGGTTTTGATTGTGCAGATCTTAAACTAGTAAATAGGGTGAGTAAGATGATAAAAAAGGCCGATTTGATAGGTAATAATTCTATAAGGGATTTAGAGTCTGCGAGGAGGATGTTAAAAGCGGGCGCGGATGGCATATCCATTGCAAGGGCTGCTATGAATGGAAAATTACCATTCGACCTATCATTATTATAATCAAAAAATGTGGATCCTAGAAACTTTTAATATAGTTTAATATTTAATATAAATTAGGTTATCATATTTACTTATCGGATCTGTATGAAAAAAGGGTGATTTCATGGCTTTTATAACACTAGAAAATGTTACGAAAACCTTCAAAGGAAGAGATGCCATTAAGAACATCAGTACAGAGATAGAAGAAGGTACTGTGCTCGGTATTCTAGGTAGAAGTGGTGCTGGGAAATCAGTGCTCATTAACATGCTCCGTGGCATGAAGGAGTATAAACCAGATAAAGGAAAGGTCATATATACAGTCGCAATCTGCCCAGAATGCCTACACGTCGAACCCCCATCCTATGAAGGTAAAAAATGCAAATGCGGCGCCACACTAGAATTAAGGGATGTTGATTTTTGGAACACCGACAAGAAAACATTCAACGCAATCAGAAGACGAAGCGCGATAATGCTCCAAAGAACCTTCGCATTATACGAAGATGACACAGTAATCGACAACATAACAAGAGCAATAACAGAAGGCGACTACGAAGAAAAAATCTACAAAGCCCTTGAATTATTAGAGATGACCCAGATGACCCACAGGGTAACTCACGTCGCCAGGGACTTGAGTGGGGGTGAAAAACAGAGAGTTGTCCTCGCAAGGCAACTTGCAAAGGATCCTATGGTCTTCCTGGCAGACGAACCCACAGGGACGCTCGACCCTAAAACAGCAGAACTCGTACACGACGCCCTCGTCAAAGGTGTGAAAGAAAAAGGTATAACGATGATCATAACATCACACTGGCCAGAGGTTGTGAAAGACCTCTCAGATCATCTAATATGGATCGACAAAGGAGAAATAGTCGAAGAAGGAGACCCAGAGGATATAGTGGCTAAATTCATGGAACAAGTGCCCACCCCAGAGAGGGTTAAAGAATATGAGGTTGCAGAGCCACTTATAATCATGCGAAATGTTAAAAAACACTACTATTCTATTGAACGTGGAGTTGTGAAAGCAGTTGACGGCGTAGACCTAACAGTCTACGAAGGTGAAATATTCGGGGTAGTGGGCTTGAGTGGCGCTGGTAAAACAACCCTATCAAGGATACTGTTCGGACTAACAGAACCCAGCAGTGGAGAAGTATGCGTCAGACTCGGAGACAATTGGATCGACATGACAGAAAAAGGACCCCTTGGGCGTGGGAGAGTAACACCATACCTTGGCATATTACACCAAGAATACAGCCTATACCCCCACAGGACAGTCCTAGGCAACCTCACAGAGGCCATAAGCTTGGAATTACCCGCGGAATTCGCCAAAATGAAAGCACTCTACGTTCTAAAGGCTGTGGGATTCGACGAATCCTACGCCGAAAGCTTGCTGGAAAAATTCCCAGATGAATTAAGTGGTGGTGAACGCCACAGGGTCGCGCTAGCCCAAGTACTTATCAAAGAACCTAAGATAGTCATCCTAGATGAACCCACGGGTACAATGGATCCCATAACAAGGGTACATGTTGCAGATTCCATAATAAGAGCGAGAGAAGAACTAAACCAGACATTCCTGGTAATATCACACGACATGGATTTCGTACTAGACGTATGTGATAGGGCATCCCTAATGAGGGCCGGTAAAATAATCAAAACAGGAGACCCAAAAGAGATAGTCACAGAACTCACACCACCAGAAAAAGAGAAAATGTTAACAGAAGAATAACCCGCATTCTGTTAGGAGGATTACCCTTGGGATGGGATGATGCACCTTCACATGTTTGCAGAGGAGGAGACAAAAGAGCTCTAGCATTTTGCTGTCCCCCAATCAAACCCTGCCCCATACTATATGCTCTAGAGGATGCAGGCTTAACACCTGAAGAATACATAGCGATAAAAGAAGAATTCGCCAAGAGAACAAGACTAGGTGAAGGTGAAGGCACTTGCTTTGGGTCCCTAGTCTGGTGCTGTAAACCATCCAAACCCTGCCCCTTCAGAGACATGGTCATGAAAAGAATTAACATGACAATAGACGAATACATGGAACTCAAAAAAGAACTAGCCAAGAAATTAGTTGGAAGAGCCGAGACAATCGATAAAAGGGACATAAAAGCCCTTGCAGAGGCTTTTAATGTTCCAGTGGATGACGCGAGAGAAGCCCTAATACAAGCCAAAAACGACCTTAGAACAGCCATGAAAATACTCAGGATGAAAACCCTCGAACAGGGATAGGAAATGCCATGGACGCCCTTATTCTTTAAACTAGATGGCAAAAAAGTTTTAATATTAGGTTCGGGGGAAGTAGCCACTAGGAGGGCTATAAGGTTCCGAGAAGCCGGAGCCAAGGTAACAATCTGCGGAGATAACATACAACCCCACCTCAAAGAGACGGGCATCATACACCAGCCATTAAAGGAAATGGAAAAGCTGATCAAATGGGCGGACATCGTCGTAACCGCAAGTGGAAACCCTAAACTAAACGAAAAAGTAGCATCTCTCGCATCAGGGAAACTCTTAAACAGAGCCGACAAACCCCAAGATGGGGATTTGATCGTCCCGATCACTTTTTCAACTGATGATGTGGAGATAGCAGTATCAACTCATGGCAAAAGTCCAATAATGGCCCGTGTCATACGAAACAAGATAGAAGATATAATAACAGAAGAAGACATCCTCCAGATAAGATTACAAGATTATACACGCCGCAAACTTAAAAAGATCATCTCAGATCAAAAAACAAGGCGCAGAATACTCTACGATCTGATCAAAGACAATAAAATCCAAGCCCACCTAAAGAACGGGAATCTAGAGGCGGCTAAAAAGTATATAGACTCTCTCCTAGAAGATATGGGGGTATTCTAGCTGATACTGAATATTAGAGTCGATCATAAAATAGCAGACATTGAGGGGATAGAAAAGGCAGATAAAATACTCGACAAAATCTTAGATGAATTAAAAGAGGATATAAAAGAGCACATCCCCATCAAAACATGTAATAGGATAGAACACTACCTTGTAGTCAAGGCACCCCCACAGGATATAAACCACCCAAATATAGTCATGGAAAAAGGCCAAAGTGCGCTCAAACACCTCCTAAGATTAGCGGCAGGGTTAGAGTCCATGATAATAGGCGAAGACCAGATACTGGGCCAAATAAAAGAGGCTAGGATAGCTGCTTTAAAAAGGGGGTCATGTGGACCCATCCTCGACACAATTTTCAACAAGGCCGTTCATGTAGGGCAATTAGTCCGTAACAAGACCAAAATAAACAAAGGATCAATTTCCATAGGCTCCGCCGCGGTAGAACTCGCGGAGTCCGTCCAAGGAGACTTAAAGTGTAAAAAGGTCCTCGTCATCGGGGCGGGGGAAATGGGCGCGTTAGTTGCAAGAGCCTTAGCAGAGAAACAATTAAAAGCCATAGTAGTTGCTAACAGAACATATGATAGGGCAGTTAAACTCGCAGGAGAACTTGGAGGATATGCAATACAATTTAACAGATTAGATGAGGCGTTATCAGATGCGGACGTGGTTATAAGCGCAACAGCAGCCCCACACTACATACTAACCCGTGAAAGAGTGGAAAAGGCCATACCAGTAGAAAGACGCGACAAGGTTGTGATGATAGATATAGCAAACCCAAGGGACATAGAAGAAAAGGTTAAGGAACTGGGGATAAAATTATTCAACATCGACGACTTGAGGGGTATAGCGGAAAAAAATCGCAGAAAACGCGAAAAAGAAGCCCAGAAGGCAGAGCAGATCATAGAAGAAGAACTAGGATTACTATTCAACTCACTTAAATATAAAAAAATAGAACCCCTAATTTCAAAGATACGCAAAAGCATGGAAGAAATCAGAGTAAAAGAGACGAAAAGGGCAATAAAGATGCTAGGCGAATTAGAAGGCGAAGAAAAGATAATAGAAGATCTTACAAGATCTATAGTAAATAAGATATTCCATGATATAGTATCAAGGTTGCGTGAAGCCGTCGAAGCCGATGACGAGGAACTTATAAGAGCATGTGAAAGATTATTTAACTAAAATTTTGTATAAAATTTGAGTCTCCTATTATTTTGGGTCGTTGCACCATTAACATGCAAAAAAAGAACCCCCCTTAAAAGATAATGATATCATGGGGGGGTTGGATTGTTATGCGAACATGTGCTTTGGATCCTCAGCCTTTTTGTTATCTTTGAATACATTTTCGATATGTTTTTCTGTTATAGTATCTGAGTCTTCGGCTATGGCTTGGTGGAGGGCGTTCTTTAATATCTTTTCTTTTATGTCTCTTCCTGACATGCCCTTTGTTATTTTCACTAGTTTTTCGATGGGATATTCTAGTTCGAGTGGCATGGTTTCTGTGTACCTTTTTATCATTTCCCTTCTTTCATCAGCTGTTGGGAGCGTGAATTCTATCTCTTCCTCAAAGCGGCTTCTAAGGGCGTTGTCTAATAGTGTGGGGTTGTTTGTGGCTCCGATTGTGACTACTCCATAATTTTCGTTTATACCATCCATTTCTGTGAGGAGGGCGTTCACTATCTCTGACACGTCACCTCTTATGGATTGATATTTTCTGTCTAATCCTATTGCATCTATCTCATCTATGAATATGACTGATGGGGCCGTTTTTGAGGCGAGCTCATATAATTCATGGATTTGACGGGCACCATCCCCCACATGGTCCCCTATGAGACTTGTTGCCTTTATAAGGTATAATGGGACGTCTAATTCATTGGCGAGTGACTTTGCAAGCATTGTTTTACCCGTCCCTGGGGTGCCATAGAATAATACGTTCCGTGGAGCCCATTCTTTGAAGTTTTCCGGATCTTCAAGATACTTCATTATAATCTTACACTTCATCTTTGCGTGTTCTTGGCCTATAACATCATCCATTCTAATGTTACTTTGGACTTCATGGAAATCCTCGATTTTCCCGGTTTCTATTAATACGATGGAAGTATTCTTGTTAATCTTTGAATTATCTGGGTAGGCTTTTATAATCTTGAATGCATAGTCTGGTAATAGTCTCTGATCAAATAGGTATGAGCCTTCAGTTACCATGAACCCATCCCATTGCTCTCTTGCATATAATTCGAAAAGTTCATTATTGGTAACTTCTATTTTAGGCGTTTCAATAAGACTACAAACGAAAGGGTATCCGACCGGTTGCAGTACCACTAATTTCGCTTTTTTCTCTGGTTTCATCAATCTAGTGGGTGTTTTTTTATCTGTGGTCTGCGTGTCATGGACGATATTACTAAATTTCACCGCATCACCGAGAATAAAATTTTTCCTTCATAATATGGTAATGGAACTACTAGTATATTATATTTTCCCATCTGATAGATCCATTAGGGTTTCTTTAATTTTGAGGGCGTCACGATCTCTCTGGGGCGTCTCACAGATTATCGTATAATCCCAGCCTTTTTCGATGAGAGCATAAAGTATGGGCTCTAATGGGGGTCCATACTCCATCTCATCTAGACTGTGATGTTTTTTCTCCCCATTATCTGTATATTCTATCCTAGTGTAATGGCAATGTAAATACTTGATATCTAGGTTATCCTCTAACAAGTCTAGTATATTTATATAATCTTCAATTGTTCTGGGCGCTCCCCTCCTCCTGGCATATATGTGTGCGAAGTCGATTGTTGGCTCGAGATTATCAAATGATTTGCAGATTCTGATAATCTCGGATAAACTACCAATTTGGGATATTCTACCAGTAGTCTCCGGGGCAAAACAGAAATCTTGGATATCAGATGCTTCCATCTCCTCTAAAAGTCGACTTATAGATTCTTCACAGACTTTAAGGGCCTTTTCTTTATTTTGACCAGAATAGAAGCCGGGGTGGAACACTATCCTATATGCTCCCATCCATTCCCCGGCCCTTGCAGCTTGTATTAACCGTTCAATGGATCTTTCACGCACATCATCCTTTGGAGAGCAAAGATTGATATAATATGGTGCATGGATGGACACGAGGATGTCATTTTTGGCGGAATCTTCCTTGATCCTCTTGGCGATCCTTTCACTTACTCTAACACCATAAGTGGCCTGGTACTCATAGGCATCGAGGTTCATGGCCCGTATATAACTGCAAACTTTACTAGATTCTCCCTTGTAATTGATTGGATTACCTGCTGGGCCCAACCTTATCATGTTAATCATCAACTACTTAGAGAATCCCCATAGCCTTATTTGTCTTTTCTATAGACTTTTTATTATCTTCTTCAAGTTCTAGTAAAGCCCTTATAGCATCTACACTCTCTGGTACTGCGTCGGCTTCTTGGTGCACGGCTTGCATATAATATAATTCACCATCCACTATGTTCAGGGATTCTTCCCATACAGCGATTTCATAGAGGTCGCTGCGTGGGCGGCCTAACTCTCTTGCATACTCCATTATCTCAGCTGTGGATGCGAGGCCTTCACTCGCTTTTACAAGCATCACCCTAGATGTTTTGTCGAGTTTTTCTTTTATTTCTTCTATGTCCACAGGATCTTTGAGTTCTACCATAATATTGTGCTGGTGCATTAGTGTTGTGGGGACTAGTAAGGCCACTGTATTGATGTTGATACCATACATGACTGTTTTGAGGTCTGGACCGTGGTGTGATGGTACTGTTGGAGGGTTTGGCACAATAGCATTAATAGGACCCTTTTTTACCTGGACTGGGTCTGCTGCTCTTCTCACCATAACGGCTCTGACCTTTTTTATACCAGAGATGTCATCTATGGGTTTTAATGTGCGGCAAAGGCCTGTGGTGTTGCATGATACTACCCTTGTATAGTCTGCTCCGAGGGAATCGTCATAATTTGTGAAGGAATTGAAGGATAATCCTATATCTTCGTGTTTTTCTCCTCCTTGAAATATTGCTTTTATACCCTTTTCCTTGTACATTTTAAGGTTTTTAGCGCCTATGCCCTCTGGCGTGGCGTCAACTATTATGTCTGCCTCTTCTATCATGTCTTCAACTGTCCCGCTGATTTCGATCCCGGCTTCCTGGAAGAGCTTTTCTCTTTCGGGTATGCTTATATATAGGTCATAGCCTTTTTTGATGGCCATTCTAGCCTCGAAGTCGGGTTTTGTCTTGCTTACACCCACTATTTTCATGTCCTTCTGGGCGGCTACTGCATCCGCCACTCTTTTACCTATGGTCCCATATCCATTTATAGCTACAGATACCATTTTTATAACCTCCCCCACCCCCCGTAATAGGGGGGATGACATGTAAAAATTCTATTTTTCTGTTAAATATAATCTTTTCTTCTGGATAATTATTTAGGTTTCTATTTCATCCAATTTTTCTGGGAGGTATGTGTCAACAACATATTCGAGGCCATATTTTGAGAATGATTGTTGTTCGGCCTTTTTACCTATTTTTAACATTTTCTTGATTTCTCTCTTCCAGAAATCATCCTTGTAACGAGGGTCGCGTAGGAGTTCCTTGAGTCTTAAGATGTCGATGTCCTTTAGGGGGTCTGTGGGCAGATCATAGTTTATTATGTCACTCGCTGTTACTCCTAGGAATCTGGCGTCTGGGGTTGCTAGTTCATGGTTTACATGGGCTAGTTTGGCGCTCCCTGATATTATGACCATGGCTATGTGGAATCCCCAAGGGTCTCCGTCATTGCAAATGTAAATTGGGAGGTTTAGTTCATCGTTCACCCTTTTGAGGAATCTTCTTGTCGCCCTTGCAGCCTGGCCCTTTAACCCTACTATGAGTGAATCGAATTTTTTGTAAGCTTTTTCCTGGACTAGACGATGGTACATACCCATGGTTTCGACTGCTATAACCCTCTCAACGTCGTGGTCGATGAATTCTACTTCGTCGATGGTTGGTGGTATCGTATAACCTGATTTACCGGCTTTCAAAGCGTTTATTTCAATGTCGCCTTCGCGTACTGTTAATTCTCCATATACTGCTGCGCCGTCTTCTTCTGGTAATAGTCCTAGGTCTTCGCGGGTCATCCCAAGGGTGACTTCAAGGTCTTCGCCTATAATATTAGATTCTTGTTGGTCTGCGAAGTCAACATCCCAACCTTCTGAAACATAATATAGTTCCCTTAGGGTTGCTGTTTTGTTTCTCTTGACAAGGTCTTTGCAGAAGTTGGCTATGTATAGCATCTGGGCTATTTTTTTTATCTGTTTAACATTTCCCATGGATCTGACACCATATTTTTCGCCGAGGATATAGTGGCGCTTTTTATCATCATATATGATATTGGATGTGCTCCTGGAGGGTACTTTTATCCTTGGCACTTTATTCTGGGCGACATCTTCTATTATCATCTCGCCTAAGCCTTTAAGTTTTTGCAGTGCTATTTCTCTTCTATTCATCATCTGGTTCACCTAGGAGTTCTGCCTTCGCTTTTCTTGTCACTTTCTGGAGTAGGGGTTTATAATCGGGTTTTTCCTTTTCTGCTAGGATGGCTGCTTCTCTCATTATAATTGGGATGTATGTTTCGAAGACTCTGGCCCTTTTGGCTTCTTCTTTAGCCGCTTTCTTGGCCCTTATATGTTTTTGTAGTTTGCGGGCTACTTGCATTGTGGCTTGTCTAACCTCTTGTAATATTTCGGGTTCTGGGGCTATGCTTTGTTTTCCTGTTGAAAGGTATGGGACGTTGGTTGACACAATATTTATGAAGATTGTGAGGGGTGCGTTTTCAAGGTCTCTTATACCATACCTCTTCCAGTCAAGGGTTTTAACCCCCTCGGTTAGTGCGCAGCTTCCTTGGTCGAATGTGAGTGGCACGCGGTTCGCGAACCTCATTATCTCGGTTTTTCGTTGTTCCCCGACAAGTCTGCCTGCTTTGCCACCATATGCTACGGCTGCTTCTATTATAAATGGTACACCACCTCTATAGGTTAGTGGTCTTCTTGTGGTTGCTGCTATGAACTCTGGGTTTAATATTTCTTTCATGCCCTTTTCTATCTGGTCTTTCCCTATTGGTATGAGTCCTTTGGTTGGCGGGGCCATGAAGTCCATTCTTTTGAAAGCTTCTACTATTTCTTCGGCTTCTTCCCATGTCATGTCTCTGGGCCTTTTGTTGAAGTCTATGTTGGTTAGTTTTTCAAGTTCTTTGACTTTTTTTGTGGACATTCTGGAGAGTGAGCTTGTGAGTAGGCTTCTGAAGCGTCTTTTATCTGTGTGTTTTGCCATGAATATTAGGTCGTCTGCTGTAACACCCCTTGGGTGGGGTAGTATTTCTTTTGGTAGTGGGGGTATGACTTTGGATGCCCTTTTAAATACGTATTTTTTCCCTGTGGGGTCTGTGAATGTGATCTGGGCGTGTGGGTTTCCTATCATCGTCCTCCGGATATATTCATAGGCTCCTTGTTCTGAGAGTGAATATGAAACTTCTTTGAAATGGAGTTTTACGCGTACTCCAGTCCCATCTGGGTTGATCTCTTCTTTTTCTAGGACTAGTCCTTTGTTCTTTTTCACATCCATTTTTAGGGACATTTTCACTCCTTTGAGTTCGCCGTCTTCTTTGTATGCTGATGTGATGGTGGCTGGTTTTCCTGTTGTCATCTGGGAGAGTAGTACGCAGCCGCTGCATCCGAGGCCTTGTTGCCCCCTTGATTGGATGTTTCTAAATTTTGAACCTGCGAACATTGTGCAGAAGACTTTGGGTATGTAGTCTTCTGGTATGCCTGGGCCATTATCCTCATGTTCTAGGATGTAGTGGTCTTTGCCAACCCTTTTCAGGTTTATTTTTATATTGGGGAGTATGCCGGCTTCTTCAGCAGCGTCAAGGCTATTTGTTATTAGTTCATGGAATACCATGGTAAGGGATCTTATCTTACCCGAGAAACCTAACATTTGCCTGTTTTTGCGGAAGAATTCTGATGCGGTAAGTTCTTGGAATTCCTCGAATAGTTCTCCTGCCTGTCTCTCCAAAAAGTAGCCTCCCTTTAACTTTTAAAATTATTTCCTATAGGTTATATTGTAATTTGTCCCATATATATCAAGCGATTATAAGGTGAGGTTTTTAGTAATATCTTTTGAGTATTTTAAAGAAACCTTTTATTAAAATGGTGAGTTTTTTGTTGATTTTATCTTATATTAACATCTTCTTCAAATTCTTTTATTTCCAATTCTTGTTTCTTTTTTTCGAGGAAAGAGTATACAGACTTGTGTCTAGCCCCTCTAAGGAGCATTTCAATGGCTTCTCTTGCAACCATAAGATTTTCGAATTCACCTATTAATGCAACGGTCTTACCGTAGATTGATATGTCAACGGATGTCATGTCATGTATTATTTGACGTGTTATACCACCACGTCCTATTATTCTGCCTTTTTGTCTTGCTATGGCTTTCTTGGATTTGCCCACATAATCTGGGATGTTTATGATATCAAGAGTTACATTATCATGTATGAGGCGCATGGCAATTTCTGGATTAAAACCCCTACCTATAGCCTTGACAATATTACGCGCCTTCCAAGGGGAAAGGGGATCATCAAGCTTCTCATCTGGTATTATGGTCACGACACCTGTTTCACTGTCGATATCAAGTCTAGTCTGTGTTAGCCTTTCTATACGCTCTTTAGTTTCCCCTCTTTTCCCTATGAGGACCCCTATCCTCTCCTTTGGGATTTTCAAGTATTCTTCTGTTGGCACTTAAAATACACCCCCATGGGCTATAAATTAATCATATTATCATCTTCCTTATCTCTTGAGGAGTTGATGAAACACCAAAACGTTTAAAATCCTTACTAACATTCTTAATATCCCTCTCGAGTAATTGCATTGCGATTGGATGATCAACTACAACAGCCTGTGAAATGTCAATGATAACAGGTTCCTCATCAAAATTGAGGATATTAAATGCTGAAAGATCTCCATGGACTAGCCCAGCCTCCCTATATAATAACCTCATATAATATATTATTTTATTGAACATCTCTTGGGGATCTAGTGGTGGGGCCTCCTTTAATGTTGGCGCGGGGTTACCCTCCCTGTCACCTATAAACTCCATTATTAGGACGTTCTCCCTTGAAACAAATGGCCTTGGAACCCTAACACCATTCTCATATGCTCTTTTAAGGTTCCTGAATTCTTTGTTCACCCAAGTATGGACTATCTGCCTCTTATTGCCCATTTTAACCTTGAAACGTGGATCTCCTTGGATGTAATATTGCATTTTCCTAAAATCAGAAGTTGCAATACGATAAATTTTAACAGCCACAAAATCATCATTATCATCTAGGCCTTTAAAAACATTAGCCTCTTTACCAGTGCTTATAACACCATCAAGAACAGCAAGATAACCAGTATTTGATAGTTTATAGAGAACTTCAAGGGTTCTTTTATCGAAAACTTCACTTGCAACACGCCTATCCTCCACACCCTTAAGGCGCTTCTCGGATTTCAACCTTTCCAATGCAGCATCGACTTTGTGGAAGGTCTTATCCTTCTTATTAGCGGCGGACAATTAAATCATCTTCCACTATAGATTCAAGTAACCCCTTCTCTCGAGCCAGTTAGCCTCGGTACGCGTATACCTCCATACTATATCAGCCCTCTCATCACTTTGAAACTCCCAGGGCTTCACAAGTACAATATCGCCCTCCCTGATCCATATCCTTTTTTTCATCTTACCTGGTATGCGTCCAAGGCGGGTTTTACCATCACTACATATAACCTTCAACTTACCATGACCTAGTATTTGTTCAACAATCCCAGGTATTTCACCCTTCCTAGGTATTCTAACTCTTCTAACTTCCCCTGTACCCAAATAATCTCCTCCATCTACACTTCTAGAAAAAGACAATAATAATATCTCTATAACATAATATAAAATAATTGTTTTACAATAAATACCCCATTGGAGGGGGGTATAATAGGAGCTTAGAATAAGAATCAGGGAGGGGATCATGGGATGGGCCGTGAATTCCTAAATCTTGTAGATATATCAGAGGCTCATAGGATAATCCGCAACCTTTTCAAAGAAATCTATCATCCGCCAAGGATGGAAAAAGTAAACTTGAAAAATGCGTATGGCAGAGTCCTAGCCCAGGATGTGAAAAGTCCAATTGATCTGCCACCATTTAACCGCGCTTCGAGAGATGGATACGCTTTAAAAGCAGAGGACACATTCCACGCCTCTGAAGACAATCCAAGCACCCTAAAGTGCATTGAAGTGATAGAGGCTGGTGACATTCCACAAAAAAAGGTCAAGAGAGGATGCTGTTCACGTATAAGCACGGGAGCCCAGATACCTGAGGGTGCGGATGCCATAGTCATGGTTGAATATACAGAGGAAGATGATAATATTCTAATTTATAGAAGCGCATATCCCGGCCAACACATCACCCCAAAAGGCTCAGACATACTAAGAAATGATATCATAGCCAAGAAAGGTTCAATATTATCACCAGAAAAGATTGGGGCGATAAGCGCGGCTGGAATATCCAAGGTGCCCGTGATAGCCAAACCAAAAATAGGCATACTCTCAACAGGAAACGAATTAATAGAACCTTCAAATGATCAGACCCCTGGCAAAATTTTTGATTCGAATTCCCATAGTATCGCGGCCGCGGTTAAAAATTGCGGATGCGAACCAAAAATTCTAGGTATTGTGAAAGACGATTACAAAGAACTCTCTAAGGCCATCCGAGAAGGCGTCTTGGAATGTGACATCCTCATAACTTCTGGTGGAACTTCTGCCGGCGCCGGTGACATGCTCAGGGAAGTCGTCCAAGACAATGGCGAAGTGATGATCCATGGAATCTCTATAAAACCTGGCAAACCCACACTTATAGGTAAAGTCGATGGTAAACTCGTATTCGGCCTCCCAGGATTCCCTGTTTCTGCTCTGATAATCTTTGATGTTCTTCTACGCCCCTACTTAATGGAACTTTCAGGCAAAACTCCACTAGGATATCATACAATTGAATTACCACTCGCACACAGATTGCACTCATCAAAGGGTAGAATACACTATGCTCTTGTAAAGGTAAAAAATAGCAAAGTATATCCCATATTGAAGGATTCAGGTGCCATAGCGTCACTTGCAGATGCAGATGGTTACATTAAAATCCCTAAAAATGTTGAGATACTTGAAGAAGGCTCCAAGGTTAAAGTTTCACCTTTCCTCCCGTACGAATGCTAGAAGTTCATCCATATCATCAAATACGAGCTTATCATCTAATTTTTCAAGGGATGGTCTGTTCACGAGTATAACTGGGATCCCAAGATCCTCAGCAGCCTTCACCTTCTCTATTAATCCACCAGTTTCCCCGCTCTCTTTTGTGATCACGGCGATTGCGTTATATTCCTTCATAATTTCCCTATTAAGGGCCCTTGAGAAGGTTCCTTGCATTGCTATTATTCGCTCCCCAGTTATACCCATCCTATAACATGCCTCTATAGAATGTGGATGGGGTAAAACACGGACCACTATTCTCTCTGCCCCAATCTGATCGATAACGTCCTTAAGTGTTGAAACACCAGCCAAATGTAGAATATTACCATCTTTTTCTTTCAAGATCTTGGCCGCCACCCGCCCAGCCACCTTGAAGGAATCAACTCTCAAAACATCCATATCTAATTCTGGAGTTGGCCTTTCAAAGCGGATATAATATGTTAAGGTTTCATCAGAGGCTCTGATAGCGTTTTCAGTGGCCTTCACTGCGAATGGGTGGGTTGCATCTATTATCATATTAACATTTTCAATCTTAAGAACTTGAACCAATCTTCCCTTGTTAAGGGCCTCTGTTATTATCTTATCAGCCCCAGCAGCCTTGGCTAGTCTACCACCATAATCTGTTGTGGTGGTGGCTATTATCCTATGATCTGTGGATTCCTTAAGTTTCTTTATTATTTCCACGGCATCGTGGGTTCCTGCCATTACAAGGATATTCATAATGTTCTCCTCTTATCCACCCACCTGATTATCGTCTCATGTACTAGTATGATTGAAGCTACCAGTACTATGAGCAGCCAATCCATAATGGAAATCGACCTGGTCCTAAATATGCCCTGTAACGGTGGCAGATATATGACAAGTAATTGTAGTATGAATGATGCTGCAATGGCGAAAAAAAGCAACTTATTTGAAAATCCGCTCTGTGATTTGCAATTAAATACGTTGAAAATCTGGAACATTACAAATGTTGTGAATGCTATTGTAGTTGCCTTGGCATCCCCAACGGATAACTTGTACATGTAAATGGCTAGTGTGCCTATCGCCATTATAATACCTGCTAATACTATCCTGAG
>LGEU01000150.1 GCA_001507955.1 Methanobacteriaceae archaeon 41_258
CGCCACAAGATGAAACACCACCCGCGAACATCTCACAGTGACTCTAAAGGAGGATAGGATGAAAGTTAACGATTGGTGCATGTATTGTGGAGAATGTGCTGGAGTATGCCCCAGGAACTTGATAGAGGTTAAGGAGACATCCATAATTTTCTCGAAGAAAGAATGTAAAGATTGCAGACTTTGCATGCAAGTATGCCCCATAAAGGCTCTTGAACCAGAGGAGTGATAGCAGATGATCAGAACAGACGTACTTGTAATAGGCGCCGGCCCAGCAGGTTCAACCGCGGCTAAACACGCGGCCCTCGGAGGAGCTGATGTAATCCTAGTAGATAAAAAGTCCGAGATAGGCGCGCCTAAACGTTGTGCAGAAGGGGTTTCCATGGGTGGACTAGAATCCCTCGGGATAAAACCCAACCCACAGTGGATAACCAGGAAAATAGAGGGTGTGCGCCTCGTATCACCTAATGGTACCAGTGTCTGGTTAACATCTGATAGGGTTGAACTCCCAGAGGCTGGCTACATACTAGAAAGGAAAGTCTTTGACAAGCACATGGCAATGGACGCTGCCAGGGCCGGTTCAAAGATCATGATAAAAACCCTTGCAAGGAGCCTGGAGCGAAAAGATGATGATGGTTACGTCGTGAACCTCGAGACAATGGGAGAGGAATTCCAGATAAAAGCGCGTATAATCATAGCGGCTGACGGACCCGAATCAAGGGTTGCAAGGTGGGCTGGTCTCAAAACCGCCGCTAAACCAAAGGACATGGAATCAGCAGCTCAATTTGAGATGGTAGGGGTTGAAATGGAGGATAACCATTGCATAGAATTCTACTTTGGGAGTGTCGCCCCTGGGGGTTATGCTTGGATATTCCCAAAGGGGGATGACATAGCTAACGTAGGACTTGGCGTCCTTTCAACCAAGACCAATAAGAGCGCATATGAGCACCTTCTAGAATTTGTGGAGGATTGTCCAGCCACAAAGGACGCCCAACCAGTCGAGTTGAATATAGGCGGGGACCCGGTAGGTGGAATGCCAAAAAAACTAGTAACTGATGGTCTGATGGTTGTGGGTGATGCCGCAGGCCAAGTTAACCCACTAACGGGTGGGGGTATAATATCTGGGATGACAGGGGGCATGCTAGCAGGTAAAGTTGCGGCTGAGGCCATAAAAGATGATGACACTTCAAAGGGCAGGCTCAGAGAATATGAGAAACTATCCTATGATAGTATAGGTAAAGAGATCGATAAGTATCTTAAGGTGAAAGATTACATGTTAAGTCTCAGTGACAAGGAGCTTGACTCAATCGCAGAAGCCTTTAAGGATGTGGAATTTGAGAAGATAAGCACAACAGAACTTGTTAAAAAGTTAGTGAAGGTTTCACCAAGAGCCCTCTTAAAACTTGGAAAACTATTTTAGGAGGAGTAGGATGATTATACAAGCCAGATAAAAGACAGATAACATTCTATGATATGTTATATCAGCTAATCTGATCATTTTCTCCCTTTCCATTATATTAGAAAGATATAACGGTATTGTCGCCATAAAGGATGGTAATATCACTATTAGGATCTGTGAAAGACTAATATCATGACTATGATATGCATAATATAAGATTAAAAAGAATATTATAGATACTATAGTTGTTTCCTTTAATTTCTTCTTGTACATGAGGTATGTTCCCAGCCCTGCTGTAAACATTAAAATGTAAATACTGGCTAGGACTACAGAAAGATCCCCCAATAGTAGGCTTGCAGAAGCTAATCTTAGAATATTGTTAATGGCTGTGCTATTTAATGGTGCAAGAGATGTTTCCTTCAACCTCAAGGGGGGTAAAGTATATAAAAGCTGGTTTAAAACCATCAAGAGGAGTATTATAGTGAAGACCGGGTTTAAAAACATTGAAGACGCCAGTGAGAATACTATTAAGGCCGATATAAATAATACAACCATCTTTGGTTTTACATCTCCTCCTATGAATGGCCTGTCAGATTTCAGTCTATCCCTCTTGTCAACTTCAATATCTGTAAGATCATTAAGGGAATAAAGTCCACCCCAGAGTATTGATACGATAACAAGCCCTGAGAGGAACTCCAATGGATTGAAGGCCAAATTATATTCATGAGCATAGGTAAGGGCAAGAAGGTACATATGAATATTCTTAGCCGTCCAAGTGATCCTAGTTGACCTTAAAAGCGCCTTTAACATTCATGTATCACCAATAATATTAAACTTTTTTAACCTTGTCTAGTATATAACGGGGTCTGCAACCATAAACTTTGATATATTTTTTTATTTTCTCCTCTTCAACGTTTAAGTGCGCCTTCACGATTTTGATTGTTTCCTCAGGTGTGTATTCTATCCTGACTACTTTGAATATCATCCCTAGGATCTTTGAGAGTATCCTTGAAATAATGGGGATGTCTGTGAAGATATCATACTTTTTATCCCCTATTTTTAGTCGCCATGCTGTCTGGAATATGATGTTAAGATCCTTGAACTCCTTCCTGTATTTTAGGTATTCTTTGATGCAGAGCAGATAAAAAATTGGGGTTTTCCTTGATTTCAGAGTCCATTCACTGAAACCATGAACATCATCTTT
>LGEU01000151.1 GCA_001507955.1 Methanobacteriaceae archaeon 41_258
TTCTTCACCATTTTTTGGTTTGAAAGTGTATCTTGTGATTGGTTTGAACACCTTCTCTAATTCAATTTCTTGGAATACGTTTAATCCTATCTGGTCCCGTGGAATATCCCCTGTGATCACTATTAATGGTATGGAATCCTTGTAGGCTGTTGCAACACCCATAACAAGGTTCAAGGCGCCCGGGCCTCCTGTGGATATGCAGACACCGATTTTCCCGGATGCGCGCGCGTAACCATCTGCTGCATGGGCAGCCCCTTGTTCATGTCTTAAAAGTACATGTTCAATGCTCGAAGTCCTAATAGAATCATAGAGGGGTAATACATGTTCACCTGGATGACCGAAAACATATTTTATACCAGCGTCTTCTAATAATTTTACGATAGCATCAGAACATTTCATAGACAAAGTCTCCATAAGTTAACTTTAAAATATTATCTCAAACCAAAGATACATATAAGGTGAGATTTTATGACTGACCATCTAGATGCGCTCCTGCATGAGAAGAGAATATTCCACCCACCAGAAGAGCTTGTTAAAGAAAGCAATATTAGGAAATGGATGGATGAAAGGAATATAAAAAGTTACTCTGAACTGATTAAAAAATGTGAAGAAGACCCAGAATGGTTCTGGGATGAGTTAGCCCAGGAATTGGATTGGTTCGAACCCTACACTAAGATATTGGAATGGAACCCCCCCTATGCCAAGTGGTTTGCAGATGGTAAATTTAACATAGTCCATAACGCCCTTGACAGACACGTTAAGGGGTGGAGAAAAAACAAGATAGCCTACATATGGGAGGGAGAAGATGGTAAGCAGAGAAAATTAACATACTTCGACCTATACAGGGAAGTTAACCGCCTAGCAAATGCTCTGAAGAGACTAGGAGTCAAAAAAGGGGATAGAGTCAGCATTTATCTTCCAATGATACCAGAACTGCCCATTGCAATGCTAGCATGTGCAAAGATTGGGGCAATACACAGCGTAGTCTTCTCGGGATTCTGGGCCAAAGCATTCAAAGAAAGGGCAATAGATGCAGGCTCGAAAATAGTGATAACAGCAGACGGATTTCACCGGCGAGGAAAGATCATAAAACTTAAAGACACACTGGACACGGTTATAGATGAGATACCAACCATAGAGAAGGTTATAGTCGTGGAACACCTGAAAACAGAAGTGGATATGAAAGAGGGAAGAGACATCTACTGGGACGACCTCTTAAAAGGACAGGAAAAAGAATGCGAAACTGAAATACTAGGAGCCGAGGACACGCTATTCATACTCTATACTTCAGGGACTACAGGCAAACCAAAGGGCGTGGTACATACACATGGAGGATACGCTGTTGGAACCTACACGACCATGAAATTTGTCTTCGATATCCGAGACGATGACATTTACTGGTGCACAGCAGACATAGGATGGATAACAGGCCACAGTTATATTGTCTATGGGCCGCTGATAGCAGGGGCCACATCAATACTATACGATGGTGCTCCAGATTATCCAGACCCTGGAAGACTTTGGAAGATGATAGAAGATTACGGGGTTACAATATTCTACACAGCACCTACCCTAGTAAGGATGTTCATGAAATATGGTGAAAAATGGCCTCAAGATCATGATCTGAGCAGTTTAAGATTGCTAGGATCCGTGGGGGAGCCTATAAACCCAGAGGCGTGGATGTGGTATTATGAAAATATTGGTGGGAGAAGATGTCCCATAATGGATACTTGGTGGCAGACCGAGACAGGAATGCACCTTATAACGCCATTGCCCATAAACCCGTTGAAACCGGGCTCAGCATATAAGCCTTTCCCAACTATACAAGCTGATGTAGTAGATGATGATGGTAACAGTCTAAGGGGTGAAGGAGGCCACCTTGTCATTAAGACTCCATGGCCTGCAATGTTCAGAACACTCTACAAGGATGATAAACGCTATATTGAAACCTATTGGAGTAAATTCCCCAATATTTACCTTACTGGGGATGTTGGGAGGATAGACGAGGATGGCTACTTCTGGATACAGGGTAGGGAAGATGATATTTTGAATGTGGCAGGTCATAGGATAAGCACAGCTGAGGTTGAATCTGCGCTTGTAAGCCACCCTGTTGTGGTGGAGGCTGCTGTTGTTGGGAAACCAGATATACTCAAGGGGGAAGAGATAGCGGCTTTTGTAATATTAAAGGAGGATGTTGAACCAACCCAGCACCTTAAAGGAATGCTTAGGGAGCATGTACGTGAAGAGATAGGTCCGATAGCAACTCCAAGTTATATAGGGTTCGTGGATGATCTTCCCAAGACAAGATCCGGTAAGATAATGCGGCGGATAATAAAAGCAAAGCTTATAGGGGAAGATGTGGGTGATACAAGCACCCTAGCAAATCCGGAAGCTGTTGATAAATTGGAGAAGGCATTATAATGGTTCCTGATAGCTTCCATTGTATTCTCCGGATCCTTTGACCTTGAATACAATGGCCTGTGCTATTCTCTCCCCCTTTTTTATCTTATAGGGGAAGTCCCCGTAGTTATATAATAGGAATCTTAGTCTGCCCTGGAATCCTGGATC
>LGEU01000152.1 GCA_001507955.1 Methanobacteriaceae archaeon 41_258
GGACTCCCAGAAGGATTAGGAGCACACAACCAACCAACACTGGCAACACACCAATTATATGGTGACAGGACAAAATTCGACTTGGACAGATTCACGGAAGTTATGCCAGAAAGCTGGTATGACGATCCAGAGATAGGCAAAAGAGCTTGCTCAACAATACCACTATACGATGGAAGAAGCGTGGAAGTAGGGCCAAGAGCAAGACTCGTCGAATTCCAAGGCTTCAAAGAAAGAGGAGTTGTAGCACAACACGTCGCCAGAGCACTTGAAATGAAAACAGCACTCTCAAGGGCCATTGACATACTAGATGAACTCGACACTTCAGCACCCGTAATGACAGACTTCGACATAACCGGAACAGGCAAATTAGGTGTTGGTGCAATAGAAGCACCAAGAGGAATGGACGTCCACCTAGCCCAAGTAGCCGATGGTAAAATACAATTCTACAGTGCACTTGTCCCAACAACATGGAACATACCAACAATGGGACCCGCAACCGAAGGCTTCCATTACGACTATGCACCACATGTCATACGGGCATATGACCCATGTCTATCATGCGCAACCCACCTGATGGTTATCGACGACGAAGATAAAACTCCTATAAAAAGTGAAATGGTCAGGATCTAAGGATTATGCCATACGATGCTGAGATTTTAGTAGTGGGCTGTGGAAACATCCTATTCAAGGATGACGGTTTCGGCCCGGCGGTAATCAATGCACTTGAAGAACACTTCAAAGACAAGGAAAAACCAGACAATGTCATGTTCATCGACGCGGGTACTGGCGGTCCACATTATGTGTTCTCACTCCCCCAAGAATCTTGGAGGAAGATAATAGTCGTTGATGTAGTGGAATTCAACGCAGAACCAGGAACATTAAGGAAATTTAGTCTCGAAGAGATCCCAAAGGGATCCTATGAAAACATGCATTCATGGCCGGTTAACCAGCCCCTCCATGAACTCAGCGAAAAAATCGACGTGGTGGTAATAGGGTGTAAACCAAAGGAAATATCCGCCCCCTATGTGGAAATGGGCCTCACACCCCCAGTCGAGAAGGCCATTCCCAGGGCGGTTAAGATGATTTTAAACGAAATTGGGGTTTATCAATGAGCTTAATTGCCCGTATTAAAAGATTTTTAGGATTGGAGGCTAAACCTGAAAAGGAAAAAGAAAAGGTTGTTGAAGTTCCAAAAGAGGAGGTTGAAAAAGTGGCTGAAGAAGAAAAAGCAAAACCAAGAATAGGTTACATCCACCTAAGTGGGTGTACAGGAGATGCAATGTCGTTAACAGAAAATTACGACATCCTTGCAGATTTACTAACTGACATGGTGGAAATAGTCTATGGACATACACTGGTGGATGTATGGGAAATGCCTGAGATGGACCTTGCCCTAGTGGAAGGTTCTGTATGCTTGCAAGATGAACACAGCCTAAAAGAACTTAAGGAGGTAAGGGAAAAGGCCAAACTAGTATGTGCATTCGGATCATGTGCCGCGACAGGCTGTTTCACCAGATATGCCAGGGGAGGGCAGCAGGCACAACCAGCACACGAGTCTTTCGTACCCATATCGAGTGTAATAGATGTTGACTTGGCTTTACCAGGATGCCCACCATCACCTGAGATCATAGCCAAAGCAGTTGTGGCACTTCTAAACAATGACATGGATTACCTCAAACCTATGTTAGATCTTGCAGGTTATAACGAAGCTTGTGGATGCGACTTGCAAACCAAGGTAGTTAACCAGGGCCTCTGCATAGGCTGTGGTACATGTGCAATGGCCTGCCAGACCAGGGCCCTTGAAATGATAAACGGGAGACCAGAACTCAACAATGATCGTTGCATAAAATGTGGAATTTGCTATGTCCAATGCCCAAGGACCTGGTGGCCTGAAGAGCAGATAAGGAAGGAGTTAGGATTATAGGGAGGCTGTGAAGATGGTTTTAGGAAAATATAAAGAAGTATTTGCTGCCAGATCAACCGATAAAGAAATTTTGAAGATTGCACAGGACGGAGGAATCGTAACGGGATTACTATCATATGCTCTTGACGAAAAGATAATCGAAGGTGCGGTGGTGGCTGGTCCGGGAGACGAATTCTGGAAGCCAGAACCCATAGTTGCAATGACATCAGATGAGCTGAAAGCAGCTGCAGGTACCAAGTACACATTCTCACCAAACGTTTGGATGCTCAAAAAGGCTGTTAGGCAATACGGTATAGAAAAACTAGGTACAGTGGGTATACCCTGTCAGTTGATGGGTATAAGGAAGATGCAAACATATCCATTCGGTGTCAGGTTCCTCGCTGATAAGATAAAATTGCTCATCGGAATATTCTGTATGGAGAACTTCTCATATAGTTCACTGCAGACATTCATCTCAGAGAAAATGGGACTCAGCCTAGAACTAGTAGAGAAAATGGACATAGGTAAAGGAAAATTCTGGGTCTACACCCAAGATGATGTATACACCCTACCACTCAAGGAAACCCATGGATATGAACAGGCCGGTTGCAAATTATGCAATGATTATGTAGCTGAACTTGCTGATGTTTCAACAGGATCTGT
>LGEU01000153.1 GCA_001507955.1 Methanobacteriaceae archaeon 41_258
TCAACCCGTAGAGCAGCCTACGAAGCATCACAACTTATAAGATTCTTCAAGGAGATATGCGAAGTCACAGGAACATATGGCCACTCACAGACACTTGACATCTTAACAGCACGCCTTTATTATGGAGTCAAAGAGGATATAATACCACTCGTAGTGGGAGTGAAAAGACTAGGACGTATAAGAGCCCGCAGACTCGTAAATACATTCGGTTACAACTTGAAGAACGTGAGCGAAGACGAACTGCAGAGAGTTGACGGAATCGGCCCCAGGATGGCTGCTGCAATTAAAAAATATGTAAAAAAGATCACAAGCTTTTAACATTCATTTGCTGCTAACCCCCCAATATGGAAATGAACACACACTAGAGTCGCAGAGGGCTGGAGAAGATGCTGATTAACTGCGCATTTATCCCTATTTAAAGAGCCGGGGTAAAACAATGAAAAATCAAACTTCGCCAACACCTCCAAAAAAATGCGTCAAACACGGATCGTCCTAAATGCAGATGAGAAGCTGACAAGAAAAACTACAAACCCCTCCACATAAGCATCTTGAATGTGAGGCTGCGACAGCCACCCCATTGCAAAGTATATCTAGGCGGGCGAGTACTCTCATGAGGCGGGAAGCCCCCCCACCTGTCAAGGGTAAGAGTTAATTTGCCAATAATCTACGAAGAAGTTCATGGAGCCCCCCATACAGCTTAAATTTTTATGAGGAGAAAAAATCGACCCTAAAAAATTTTCATTACCACAGTCGCTTTATTTGATAAGCATTCTTATAATAATATACTTTATAAATAAAGGGGTTTTTCATCCTCTAAGGATACCGTTTCCTGGAGATTTCCAAGTAGTGAGAAGGAAGGGCATCTTTTATTGTCCAAATTGAAAGAGAACCATAGCACCCTAAGAATTTAAGGTGGCTTGAAATGATTGAGAAAATCAGCACCCCCAAAAAATTGACTAAAAGAGATCTTTTAAAGATTCTTAAAAAGGAAGCTTCAAGGATATCAATAAGGGATATAATGGATGTAACAATCTATCTAAGGGAAGAAACCAAGTATATGTCTGCCCGTGAGCGGGAAGAGTTTATCAAAAGGTTCACAAAGGCTTTTTTCAATAGGATGAGAGATGTGAAAAATGAAAAGGATAGGAAAGAATATAATAGGCCAATAGATACCAAAAGATTAAGTGAATTTATAGAATTCCTTGACGAACAGCTCAAGAACGCTAAAAATAAGCCCGAAAAGTGTTTCCAGAAAATTGCACGGATAATAACTATATATGCAACATTCATAAAAGAAGAGCCAATACATCCTGTTGGGACTCGTTTTCCAGGTGGGTTAATGGTGAAAAAAAGAAAAAATGTTTATTACTGTCCTGTCAAAGAGAAGCAGATGGACACTCCAGGTGCTCTTTGCAAGTTCTGCGTCAGCGTACAAGACCCAGATGTTATATGAGGAGTCCTATGCCATCAATGACGAGTGCTAATCCGATTAACCAAGCAAGGAATACTGGGTTCATCACAAAAGTTCCCACAATCAAATATAAGACCCCTATTATACACACTACCAAGCTGGCTATTCTACTCGCTTTCTCCTCTCTAGCGAATAAACTTGCTATACCCGCTATTATCAAGATTATACCTGTGAGGTAAATCCAGAATGCCGTTAAAACACTGAAGAGTGCGATGTTACCTATAATAGCGACTGCAAGGATGATGCCAAGTATACCTATTATCAAGTAGAGTATACTAGCCCCCTTGCGGATTGGCCATGTTCTGGCTCCTAAAATGAGCAACCATAAGCCCACAAATAATATGGCGACTCCGCTAAGGACGCTGAGTGTAAATATGGACGCCAGAGGGAAAATTAATATCAGTATCCCTAGGATTAATGTTATAAGTCCAACTGATCTTGTCCCATTAATATTCTCACCCCCCACATTCTTTTACAAGTTAATAGTATGAACTTCATATTATAAATACTGTGAGGAAATGCCGTTGCTTTTGTAAATAACAATTAATATTTAGTAGTTCATTCATATTATTGGAGGGCTGTTCGCAAAATTAAAAAGTTGTCGATCATGCCATTTAATGATAGAACAACAACCACATCAAGGCCAGGCCGGTGTTTATCGATTCTTAGGGAAAATTAAGCTTGGGATAGGCATGAAAGTCCGAACATCCTAATGTGAAATCCACTCCATGAAAAACAGGAGAGTAAAAGCCACATCACGCCACGAAGGGTGGTAGGACAGGACCCAGGAGCCGATCAAAAAAATAAAAAATTTAAAAAAATAGACTCCTCACACTCCTCTATGTGGTGTAGAGGATTTTTTTCCTTCACAGGAAGAGTTGCCTCGTGATCAGTGTGTGGAGGTATTTTAAAGATAAAATGTGGACATGGTTGAATTTGTCCTTGGTGTAACCCCCATATTGGTGGGGCTTGGCAGCGACAGAAGGCTAAATTGTTAACCTCCACCATCACAAACCTCTGAGCCCATGTCAACCTCTTCAAGATCCTCTCGCATCTTTTTAAGCTTCTTAAGATG